>NZ_QOBB01000056.1:0-35748 GCF_024704855.1 Burkholderia sp. HAN2018
CGCCGGCCGCGCAGGTGCCGTCCGTCGCGGACGGCGCGCTACCGGCCAGCGTGAACGCGAGGAAGTCGTCGAGCAGCGCGTTGGCCGGCATCCGTGCCTCAGCGCTGGAAGTCATACAGCGAACCGACGCGCAGGATCTGCGTGAGCTCGTCGAGCGCCGTGCGCGATTCGTCGAGCAGCGCCGGATCGGCGAGGTCTTCGGGTGCGAGACGATCGCGGTAGTGCCGGTCGATCCACGTGTCGAGCGACGTGAACAGCGTGTCGTTGATCCACACGTTCGACGTGACGGCCGCGCGTTCCGCGTCGTTCAGCACGACACGCAGGCGCAGGCAGGCGGGGCCGCCGCCGTTCTTCATGCTTTCGCGCAGGTCGAACACGAGCACGTCGTGAATCGGGCCGTTGCCGGCCGCGAGTTCGTCGAGATAAGCCGCGACGTTCCCGTTCTCGCGGCATTCCTGCGGCACGACGAGCACTTGCGAGCCGTCCGCGCGCGACAGCAGCTGGCTGTTGAACAGATACGACGTGACTGCGTCGTTCACGCTCACGGCCGCCTCGGGCACCTCGATCACGTTCAGGCGCGCGCCGCGTGCGTCGAGCGCGGCGGTCAGCGTGTCGTAGATCGCCTGCTTGTTGACGAACGCGCGCTCGTGCGTGAACAGCGTGTCGCGGTTGCCGACCGAGATCACGTCGTTGTGGAACACGCCCGCGTCGATCACGTCCGGGTCCTGCTGCGCATACACCGTCGCCTCCTCGGCAAGCCCGTGGCGATGCGCGACCGCGCGGCTCGCCTCGAACGTCTGGCGTGCCGGGAAGCGCTTCGGCTCGGGGCCGCGGCGATATTCCGCGCGGCCGTACACGAAGAACTCGATGCCCGGCTTGCCGTATTCGGCACAGAAGCGCGTGTGGTTCGCCGCGCCTTCGTCGCCGAGTGCCGGCGTGCCGGTCAGCGCTTCGTGCACCGCGAAGTGCGCCGGATCGGCGAACAGCGTCGACAGCGTGCGGCGCGTCGCTTCGTGTTCGATCGCGCGATGCAGCTTGCTGCACAGGTTCGCCGGCGTGAAGTGCACGCGGCCGTCGCTCGTGTCGGCCGACGGGCTGACGGTGGCCGCGTTCGCGGTCCACATCGCCGATGCCGAGCTCGCGGCGGCGAGCAGTTCGGGCGCCTGCTTCGCGGCCTTCGCGATCACGTCCGCGTCCTTGCCCGAGAAGCCGAGCTCGCGCAACAGGCGCAGCGACGGCCGCTCCTGCGGCGGCAGCACGCCTTGCGCGAAGCCGAGATCCGCGAGCTGCTTCATCTTGCGCAGCCCCTGCTTCGCGGCGGCCTTCGGGTTCGCGGCCGACTTCTCGTTGTTGAGCGACGCCACGTTGCCGAACGACAGGCCCGCGTAGTTGTGGGTCGGGCCGACGAGCCCGTCGAAATTGGCTTCTTGTGCGTTCATCGTCGTTCCCTCGATCAGAAGTGCAGGCCCGGCGACAGGCTCGCGGGCAAAGTCAGTTGCGTGCTTTCCACCGACGCCATCGGATACGCGCAATAGTCGGCCGCGTAGTACGCGCTCGGGCGATGGTTGCCCGAGCGGCCGGTGCCGCCGAACGGCGCGGCGGACGATGCGCCGTTGGTCGGACGGTTCCAGTTGACGATCCCCGCACGGATCGTGCGGCGGAAGTGGTCCCATGCGTTCGCGTCGTCGGCCAGCAGGCCGGCGGACAGGCCGAACGCCGTGTCGTTCGCGCGCTCGATCGCTTCGTCGAACGTCGCGTAGCGGATGATCTGCGCGAGCGGGCCGAAGTGTTCTTCGTCGGGCAGGTTCGCCACGCCCGTCACGTCGACGATCGCCGCGTTCACGAAGCCCAGGCGCGGATCGCGCTGCGTCATCGCGATGATCGGCTTCGCGCCCTGCTCGATCAGGCGCGACTGCGCGTCAACGAGCTTCGCGGCCGCGCGCGCCGAGATCACCGCGCCCATGAACGGCTGCGGATCGGCGTCGAACACGTCGGCCGTGATCTTCGACGTGACGTCGGCGAAGCGTGCGAGGAAGCGGTCGCCGAACGCGCCCTGCGGCACGAAGATGCGGCGCGCGCACGTGCAGCGCTGGCCGGCCGACAGGAACGCCGACTGGATCGTGTGATGGACGGCCGCGTCGATGTCCTCGACTTCACCGATCACGAGCGGATTGTTGCCGCCCATCTCGAGCGCGAGCACGATTTCCGGACGGCCGCCGAACTGCCGGTGCAGCAGCGTGCCGGTATCCGAGCTGCCGGTGAAGAACAGCCCGTCGATCTGCCGGTGATTCGCGAGCGCGATGCCCGTGTCCTTCTCGCCCTGCACGAGGTTCAGCACGCCGGCCGGCAGCCCGGCTTCCTGCCACACCTCGACCGTCGCGCGCGCGACGCCCGGCGCGAGCTCCGACGGCTTGAACACGACCGCGTTGCCGGCGATCAGCGCGGGCACGATATGGCCGTTCGGCAAGTGGCCGGGGAAGTTGTACGGGCCGAACACCGCGACGACACCGTGCGGGCGGTGGCGCAGCACCGCGACGCCGTCGGCCATGTCCTGGCGCTTCTCGCCGGTGCGTTCCTGGTAGGCCTGGATCGAGATACCGACCTTCGCGGCCATCGACGCGACTTCGGTGCGCGCTTCCCACAGCGGCTTGCCCGTCTCGCGGCCGATCGCGGTCGCGATCGCTTCCTTGCGTTCATTGAGCAATGCGGCGAAACGCTTGACGATCGCGCAGCGCGATTCGAAGTCGAGTGCCGACCAGCCGGCGAATGCGCGACGCGCGCTCGCGACCGCACGGTCGACGTCGGCCGCCGACGCGCTTTCGCCCTGCCATGCGATCTCGTCGGTGCCCGGGTTGCGCGAAGCGAACACGGGGCCCGAGCCTGCGACCCAGGCGCCGTCGATGAAGAGTTCCGTCATGATTCGTTTATCCCTGTTTGACTTTGAGCGGCAGCACGCGGACCGGATCGCCGGCCTTCACGTCGAGCGCGGCGGCATCGTCGGCCGACAGCACGAACGAGCCGTTCGCGACCACGCCCGGCGCGACGCCGACGCGGAAATCGGTGAGCGACGTGTTCGACACGAGCGACGTCGGCGGATGGTCGCCCTGCGCGTCGGGCACGCCGATCGCGACCGGCACGACGACGCTCTCGCGCACCGTGCGCAGGTCGTTGACGTGGCATTCGAGCACCGGGCCCGCGTCGAAGATGTCGACGTGGTTCTGGTAGCGCAGCCCTTCCGCCTCGAGCATCTTGCGGGCCGGCAGCGTGTCGCGGTGCGTGAGGCCGACCGCGTCCTGCGCGTCCTGCGGCAGCAGGTCGACATACACCGGATAGCGCGGCATCAGTTCCGCGAGGAACGACTTGCGGCCGTGCGAGCTGAGATAGTCGGCCGCGTTGAAATCGATCTGGTAGAAGTGCGAACCGACGGCACGCCAGAACGGCGACGTGCCGTCTTCGTCGAAGTGGCCGCGCAGTTCCGCGCAGATGCGTTCCGGGAAGCGTTCGCGGAACTGCGCGATGAACATGAAGCGCGAGCGCGACAGCAGGCCGCCCACGCCGCCCGTGCGATAACGCGGGCTCAGGAACAGCGAGCACACTTCCGCGTAGCCGGTCAGGTCGTGCGAGATGTTCAGCGCGTGCATGCGCGTCCACACGCCGAGCTCCTGGCTCGCATGCACGACCGTGCTCACGCGGTAGTTGTAGAACGGCTGTTCGAGGCCGACCTGCGACTCGATCCCGCATACGCCCGCGATGTCGCCCGTCGCCGAATCCTCCATCACGAAGAAGTAGCCGGCTTCGCCGGCCGCTGCCTCGCCCTCGAGCGTGCGGCGCGTGCGCTCGATGCGCGCGGCGAGCGCGTCGCGGTCGGGCTTGAACGTGGTCAGGCCCGGCCCGGTTTCCTTCGCGAGCGACACGAGCGCGTCGACGTCGCCCGTTTGTACGACCCGAACGACGATCATGCTGCGTCTCCCTTCAAATCTTCATCGTCGCGGCGGTGCAGTGGCACGCAGCGCACGACATCGCCATCCTTCACATCGAGTGCCGCGCGCACGTCGCCGGCGAGCGGTGCGTCAGCCGCATCGCCCGGCAGGTCGGCCAGCACGCAGCGGAACGATTCGCCGCTGCCCGTCGACACCATGTACGCAACGTCGCCCTGCTGGTGCGCGGCCTCGCGCACGACACGCTCCGTGCCGTGCTTCACGCACGCGGTGCGGTCGACCTGCGCGGTGAGCACCGGGCCCGCGTCGAAGATGTCGACGAAGCGGTCTGGCTCGAAGCCTTCCTCGAGATGGATGTCGTAGGCGAGCAGTGCCGATTCGTTCGGCTCGCCGAGCACGCGCTGCGCGGCTTCCGGCAGCAGCGGCACGTAGAGCGGATACGCCGGCATCACTTCCGCGATGAAGGTGCGGCTGCGGCCGCCCGACGCGATGTCGACGTCGGTGAAGTTGCGGCCGAAGAACTTGCGGCCCACCGCTTCCCAGAACGGCGACGCGCCCGTGTCGTCGCTCACGCCGAGCAGCAGCGTGAACACTTCCGGCGTGAAGCGGCGGCGGTTCGCGGCGATGTACATCATCCGGGCGCGCGAGATCAGGTGCGCGGCCGCGTCGCCGCGCAGCGACGGATCGACGTAGAAGCCCGCGAGCCGGCTCTTGCCGGTCAGCTCGTGCGACATCGTGAGCGCGTGGATCTTGCGGTTCACGTGCAGCTCGCGCGACGCGTGGATCAAGGCGTCGTTGCGGAACGCGTAGAACGGCTCCGAGTAACCGGCCGCGGCCACGATGCTCGCCGTGCCGAGCAGCTTGCCCGTCGACGAATCCTCGAGCACGAAGAGGTAGAACTCCTCGCCGGCGAAGTCGACGTCCGCGCGAAACGAATCCTCCGAGAGCGCCACGCGCGCTTCGAGCGCCGCGCGGTCGTGCGGCAGCGAGTGCAGGACCGGTTGCGCGGTGCGCGCCATGTGCGCGAGCGCATCGAGATCCGTGAGTTTGCCGGGGCGAACAAATAGCATCGTCGTTCCTGTCTGCGATGGGTGCGCCGATCAGCGCGCGGTGGCTTCCTGGGCGGCGAGCACTTGTTCGACGGCCTTCTCGAAGCGCTTGACGCCTTCGTCGAGCAGGTCGAACGGGATCACCAGCGACGGGACGAAGCGCAGCACGTTCGGGCCGGCGATCAGCATGATCAGGCCGTTTTCTGCTGCCGCGGTGACGAAGTCCTTCGCGCGGCCATCGAATGCGGCAGTGAGTTCCGCGCCGACGAGCAGGCCCTTGCCGCGCACGTCCTTGAAGATGCCGAAGCGTGCGTTGATGCGCTCGAGCGCGCCCTTCAGGCGCACGCTGCGTTCGCGCACGCCTTCGAGCAGTGCCGGGTCGCCGATCAGTTCGACGACCTTGTCGGCAATCGCCGATGCGAGCGGGTTGCCGCCGTACGTCGTGCCGTGCACGCCGACCTTGAAGTGCGCGGCCAGTTCGTTGGTCGTCAGCATCGCGCCGATCGGGAAGCCGTTGCCGAGCGCCTTGGCGGTCGTGAGGATGTCCGGCGTGACGCCCGTGTCCATGTACGCGTAGAACTGGCCCGTGCGGCCGACGCCCGTTTGCACTTCGTCGAAGATCAGCAGCGCGTCGTTCGCGTCACAGGCTTCGCGCAGTGCCTTCAGGAATGCCGGATCGGCCGGGATCACGCCGCCTTCGCCTTGCACGGGCTCGACGATCACTGCGCAGGTTTGCGGGCCGATCGCGGCCTTCGCGGCTTCGATGTCGTTGTACGGCAGATGCGTGATGCCGGCCGGCACGGGGCCGAAGCCTTCCGAGTACTTCGGCTGGCCGCCGACGCTGACCGTGAAGAACGTGCGGCCGTGGAACGACTGCACGAACGAGATGATTTCCACCTTGTCGGCGCCGTGGCGGTCGAACGCGACGCGGCGCGCGAGTTTCAGGGCGGCTTCGTTCGCTTCCGCGCCCGAGTTCGCGAAGAACGCGCGGTCGGCGAAGGTCAGCGATTCGAGGCGCTTGGCGAGGCGCAGCACCGGCTCGTTCGTGTAGCCGTTGCCGATGTGCCAGAGCTTGCGGCTTTGTTCGTCCAGGACTTTCAGCAGTTCCGGGTGGCCGTGGCCGAGCGACGTCACCGCGATGCCGCACGCGAAATCGATGTACTCGCGGCCGGCCGTGTCCCACACGCGGGAGCCCTCTGCGCGATCCGGCACGAACGGCGCGGGAGAAAATACCGGCACCATCACTTCATCGAATGTCTGGCGGGTCACGGTCGAGGTCGTCATGGTCGTTCCTTTCGGTTTCGTAAGAGGGTTCAACAGGATCAAGTTTAGGTAAGGGTGACGCAAGCGTCTTGCGGAATTGCGACGGGTTCTATCGGAAGCGGATAGTGCGCTTTATTTTGCCCTCTCTCTCCGGGCGGGGGGCGTGGAAGCTTGTCTGGTTTTGGGGCTTGTGGGTCGTGTGCTTGCCTTTGTCGTGAAGCACCTGTGAGCTTGTCGGTCTATTAGCGTCGCCCCTGCGCGGGGCGGCGGTTACTTTTCTTTGTCTTGCCAAAGAAAAGTAACCAAAAGAAAGGCGCTGGGAAAACGCATGACTTCCCGGTGCCATGGTTCCCGGAGTGGACACCGCCTAAGTGTCCGCGCCAGTCAGGAACGCGGGGTGGTTCGAGCAATGGTTCTGACGCCACTCCCTACCCAACAGAGCGGTATACCGCCCGCTAGCTCCATCCTCGCTTCGCTCGGCTGCAAGGTACCTCCCGTCGCGTTTCATGCTCTCGCTGCTTCTGCCCGCGCTGATCAGCAGATCGGACACTCTCTTTGCTCACACCATTCGTACCTGTCGGACTGCTTGTCATCGGTACGTGTTTGATACCGTCGGTGGCCGTGTGTTTTCGTGATGGGTCGCTGAGTCCCTTTTTCCTTGTGAATGAGGGTGTGCCCTTGATTTGCTGAGTTCGGGGTACTTGCGCGTGCGATTGCCGGGAGGATTGACCTTATGCGCTGCTGGAGGGGGTGTACCTGTCGGCCGAGCGAAGCGAGGGCGGAGCTGGCGGGTGGTATACCGCTCTGTTGGGTAGGGAGTGGCGTCAGAACCATTGCTCGAACCACTCCGTGTTCCAGACTGGCGCGGACACTTAGGCGGTGTCCACTCCGGGAACCACGGCACCGGGAAGTCATGCGTTTTCCCAGCGCCTTTCTTTTGGTTACTTTTCTTTGGCAAGACAAAGAAAAGTAACCGCCGCCCCGCGCAGGGGCGACGCTAATAGACCGACAAGCTCACAGGTGCTTCACGACAAAAGCAAGCGCACTGCAAAAAAACCTGAAATCAATCCTTCCCACGCTCGACGAGCGCCCCACCCCGCGGTTCACTGCCCCCCCCGGTCTGCTTCTCGAGCCACGCTCGCCGATCCTCCCGAGGCGTGACCCCGAACCTCTCGCGGTACGCGTTGGAAAAATGCGCAGCAGAAGAAAACCCACAGGCGAGGCTAACCTGCACAACCGACTTGCTGGTCCGCTGCAACTGAGTCCGGGCCTTGAGCAACCGGAGGTTGAGGTAATACTTCGAGGGCATCGCCCCGAGATACTGTCGAAAGAGCCGCTCGAGCTGCCGGCGTGAAACGCCGACGAGTTCGGCGATCTCGTCGGTCGTCAACGGATCCTCGACATTGGCTTCCATGAGCAGCAACGCATCGTTCAACCGAGGATGCCGCTCGCCCGGCGCAGTCACAAAAGGAATCCGCTGCCGCTCTTCGCCGCTCCGCAAAGTCCCGACCCCGAGTGCATCGGCAATCCGCTCCGCGAGGTCCGCCCCATGTTCCCTGCCAATCATGGCCAGCATGAAATCCACGGTAGCCTGCCCGCCCGCGCACGTCGCGCGGTCCCGGTCGATCTCGAAGATCTGCTGCGTGACGATCGACCGCTCGAACTGTTCGGCGAACTGCTGATACGTCTCCCAGTTCACGCTCACCCGGTACCCGGAAAGCTGCCCGGCCATCGCAAGCCACCACACGCCGTGATGAATTCCGGTCACGAGCGGCGTGCGCTGCCCGACCCGCGCGAGACTCGCGAGAAACAACCGATAGTCGGCAAACTGCTGAAACCGCTCCGACACGACGATGACCCAGTCGCACGCGATCGCATCGTTGAACGCCGCATCGGCATGCCACTGCGCGCCGCCGGCAAGCGGCACGGGCCGCCCGTCCCACGAACACACCTGCCAGCGATACAGCAGCCGCCCGTCGATCTCGTTCGCGAGGTTCAGCGCATCGACGATCGGACCCACGCCCGACATCGACACGGGCGGCAATGCAACGATCGCCACCTGCATCGTGCGGGTGGCGCCTGCGGGACGAGACACCGGTACCACGTATGAAACCCGCCCTGTCGCGTTACTTGAGACTGCCTGACAGGAACTGCTTCAGGCGCTCGCTCTGCGGGCGTACCAGCACTTCCTTCGGATCGCCCTCTTCCTCGGTCCGCCCCTGATGCAGGAACATCACATGATTCGACACGTTGCGCGCGAAACCCATCTCGTGCGTGACGACGATCATCGTGCGGCCTTCCTCGGCCAGCTTCTGCATCACCTTCAGCACTTCGCCCACCAGTTCCGGGTCGAGCGCCGACGTCGGCTCGTCGAACAGCATCACGTCAGGATGCATCGCCAGCGCGCGCGCAATCGCCACGCGCTGCTGCTGGCCACCGGAAAGATGCGACGGATACTGCTTCTCGACGCGCGGCGGCAAGCCGACCTTCTCCAGGTACTCGCGCGCACGCTCCTCGGCTTCCTTCTTCGAAATGCCGAGCACGTGCACCGGCGCTTCCATCACGTTCTCGAGCACGTTCATGTGCGCCCAGAGGTTGAAGTGCTGGAACACCATCGCGAGCTTCGTGCGGATGCGCTGAAGCTGCTTGTGATCGGCGACTTCGAGCGCACCGGCGCGGTCGGTCTTCGTGCGCACGGTCTCGCCGTCGACGACGATCTGCCCCGCATTCGGCCGCTCGAGAAAATTGATGCAGCGCAGGAACGTGCTCTTGCCCGAGCCGCTCGCGCCGATGATGCTGATGACGTCGCCGGCCTTCGCGTTCAGCGATACGCCCTTGAGCACCTCGTTGTCGCCGTAGCGCTTGTGAATGTCGACCGCGGCAAGCTTGGTGGAAGCGGACGCGCTCGTTTGAGTGATCTCGGCCAACTGGCTCTCCTCGAAGTGAATCAATGACGGGCGGCCGCGAGATACGCGAGCCAGTGGCGCTCCGCGCGGCGAAACGCCGCGACGAGTGCGAACGATACCGCAAGATAGATCAGCGCGGCGATTCCGAACGACTGGAACGCCATGTAGGTCGCGGAATTCGCATCGCGTGCGACCTTCAGGATGTCCGGCACGGTCGCCGTGAACGCGACGGTGGTCGCGTGCAGCATCAGGATCACCTCGTTGCTGTACAGCGGCAGCGCGCGGCGCAGCGCCGACGGCAGGATCACGCGGCGGTACATCGTGAACGGCGACATCCCGTATGCCCGCGCCGCCTCGACCTCGCCGTGCGGAATCGCGCGGATCGCACCCGCGAAGATCTCGGTCGTGTACGCGCAGGTGTTCAGCGCAAACGCGAGAATCGCGCAGTTGAAGCCGCTGCGGAAGAACGCGTCGAGCAGCGAGTGCGACCGCACGAACTCGAGGCTGTACATGCCCGTGTACAGCAGCAGCAACTGCACGTAGAGCGGCGTGCCGCGGAACACGTACGTGTAGAACCGCACCGGCGTCGACACCCACTTGTTCTTCGACACGCGCGCGACCGCGAGCGGCACCGCGCACACGAAGCCGAGCGAAATCGACGCGACGAGCAGCCACAGCGTCACCGCGAGGCCGGAGAGGCGCTGGCCGTCCCAGTAAAGGAACGCCTGGCCGAATTCCTGGAGGATCTCGATCATAGTTCTGCGTGCCGCACGCCCATGGAATAACGCTTCTCGAGCTGGATCAGCACGAGGTTGGAAACGGTCGTGATCGCGAGATAGATCAGCGCCGCGACGAGGATGAAGAAGAACATGTTGAACGTGCTCTTGCCGGCGTCCTGCGCGGCCTTCACGACGTCCGCGAGACCGATGATCGACACCAGCGCGGTGGCCTTCACGAGCACCTGCCAGTTGTTGCCGATGCCCGGCAGCGCAAAACGCATCATCTGCGGAAACATGATCCGCACGAACACGCGCATCCCGCTCATCCCGTAAGCCGCACCGGCTTCGAGCTGGCCGCGCGGCACCGACAGGAACGCGCCGCGGAACGTCTCGGTGAAGTACGCGCCATAGATGAAGCCGAGCGTGAGCACGCCGGCCACGAACGGGTCGATGTCGATCTGGTCCCAGCCGACGAAGTCGGTGAACTGGTTCAGCCAGATCTGGATGCTGTAGAACAGCAGCAGCATCAGGACGAGATCGGGCACCGAGCGGATCAGCGTCGTATAACCGGTCGCGATCGCTCGCAGCACCCGGTTGTGCGACAGCTTCGCCACCGCGCCGATCAGCCCCAGCGCCACCGCAGTGGCGAGCGACAGCACCGACAGCTCGATGGTCTGCACGGTGCCGGCCCAGAGGACAGGACCAAAGCCGTAAAGGAACACGCGCGTCTCCAGAGTTGGAATGGATGCCGACGCGTCTGCCTGTCCCGCGCCGGGCTGACGCGGATAGTCGCAAGCGAAATTGATTGCCTCAAATCACCCGGCACGCGATTGCTGCGTCGCAACAATCCACCCCGTCATTTTCAACCGCGACCTACACCGCTGTTTCAAAAGGAAAAAAGCCGCTCCCTGACAACCGGATAACGGCCAGGGAAGCGGACTTTTTGCAATTTTCCGGTCGCTTTTTCGATATAGCGCCGAAGAAGACGGTCGGGCTTACCGCCCCTTCAGGATGTCGGAGCGCGAAGTCGTGTAGACGAGCCCGTCCGGGCCGAAATGGACGTTGAAGAACGCATCGGTGTTGACGCCGTCCTCGAGCCAGCGCCAGCTCCAGACCGTCTCGGGCTTGAGCGGATACTGCGCGATGTCGCCGGGCTTGCCGAGCAGGCGCCGCACCTCGTCCTCGTTCATCCCCGGGCGCACTTTCGCGAAATTCTCGGCGGTCAGCACCTGCGTCGCGCCCGTGTAGCGGCCGTTCGCATCGAGGTCGACGAACCACGTCTGGTTGCCCATCGGGCCGCGCGGGTATTCGAGACGCTTCGAGCCGTCGGTGAAGTCGCGCTCGGTCTCGGGCTTGCCCATCGTGCCGCGCACGTCGGCCTCGGTCGATTCGCCGGCCTTCAGCCCCTTCAGCAGCAGCGGCGCGGGCTTGATCGCGTTGAAGAAGTCCCTGATACGTTGCACGTCGAGGTTGCCTTGCTTGTCGTCGCAGCCGGTCAGCGCCAGCGCGGCGGCCAGCATCGTCACGGGGAGCAGCCGGAAACGGAAATTCATCGGAAGAAATGCGCGTCGAGAAAACACGCGGCAAGGATACCCGCGCGACGCCAAAAGCGCGAGACGGGCGCGCGGCCCGTCTCGTGGTCAATGCATCGTTTCGGTTTCGGATTCGGCCACGCGGCCCGTCGCGTGCGGCGCGCGCGGCACGGCCGGCGGCGCACCGATGCTGCGGCGCGTGCGCACGAGCTCGGCAAGCTGCCACGAACCGAGCGCGAGGCAGCCGAACAGCACCTCGCGGCCACGCTTGACCAGCGCGAGCGACAGCGCCGTCTCGCGGTCGACGCCGAACATCTGCGCGAGCAGCACGACGGTCGCCTCCTGCACGCCGAGGCCGCCCGGCACCATGAACGCCGCATGGCGCACGGCCTGCGTCATCGCCTCGATCGCGATCGCGCCGCCGATCGACACCGGATGGCCGAGCAGCGCGAGCGCCCAGTAGATCTCGAGCGCGCCGAGCACGTAGCCGGCCAGCTGCCAGAAGAACGCGCTGAACAACAGGCCCGTGCGCGACATCAGCGCATCGATGTCGGCATCGAGCCGCTTGCCGTCGACGCCCTGCAGCAGCCGGTGCGAATCGCCGAGCAGGCGGCCCGCGAAACGCTCGATCGCGTGGAAGATCCCGCCGCGGCGCATCAGCACGACGCCGAGCACCGGCAGCGGCAGCGTCAGCAGCAGCGCGACGCCGATCGTGCCGCCGCCCATGTTGTCCGTCGTCGCGAGCAGCAGCACGAGGCCGAGCGCGGCAAACGCGTACTGGACGACGATCGTCACGAGCACCTCGACGATCACCGACGCTGTCACGCGGCTCGCGTCGGGCACCTGCCAGCGCGCGAGCCGGATGCCAACCAGCTCGCCGCCGATCCCGACCACCGGCAGCAGCCGGTTCACGGCTTCGCGCACGGTCGCGATCCACCAGAGGAACGGCAGCGACGAGCGCCTGTCGAGCAGCAGGTGCCACGCGTAGGCGTCGAGCAGCAGCGGCAGCGCGTGGAACGGTACGAGCCACAGCAGCGCGTAACCGGCGCGCGCGAGCATCTGCGACACGTCGCCGATGCCTTCGTGCAGCCCCAGCGCCAGCAGGATGCCGATGCCGAGCGGCCAGCCGAGCCATTTGATCCACTTGATCATGACGGCTGCGCTCCCGGTGCGCGCGCCGCCTGCCCGCCGCGCCGCGACGCAGGCTGGCCGAACACGTCGGCAAAACCGCCGGTCGCGACGCCTGCGGCCTTCAGCGCGGCCGCGACGCGCGGCGACAGCAGCGCATCGAGTTCGTCCACCGGACGGTAGCCGGCCATCGTCGGCGTGATCGGGCCGTCGCCGGCCTCGGCCGGATGGCAGTAGATCTCGCCGACGCCCGGCGGCAGCTTGGCCAGCGCGTCGAGCAGCACGGCCTCGTCCATCGCGCCCGTATGCTCGATCCCGACCACGTAGTCGTTGTGCGCGAGCCCCGCCCGGTCGAGCCGCGCGCGCACGAGCGCGATCCACGGCTTGAGCAGCGCGGGCGCGCTCGCCTCGTACGGCAGCCGCACCGCGCGCAGCCCGTAGTCGCGGCCGATCTCGATGATCAGCGACAGCACGGTCGGATGCAGGTGGAAATGCTTGTGCGCGTTCACGTGGTCGAGCGGCAGGCCGCTCGCCGCGAACGCGTCGAACTGCGCGCGAATCTCGCGGCGCAGCTGCGCCCGCACGTGCGGCAGGAAGAAGAAGCGGCAGCCGTCCTTCGCCATCGCGTCGCCGAACCGCCCGTCGGGGCCGACGAGCGCGGGAATCTCATGCGCGGGCAGCGTGGCCGGCCCGTCCGCGAGCACGAGATGCAGGCCGACCGCGAGCGACGGCAGCCGCCGCGCGCGCTCGATCGCATCCGGTGCGGCGCTCGCGCCGACCATCAGGCTCGCGGCGTTCAGCACGCCGTCGCGGTGCGCGCGTTCGACTGCCGCGTTGACGCGCGGGTGCAGCCCGAAGTCGTCCGCGGTGAAGATCAGCGCCCGCGCCGCCCGCTGCGTCGCCACGGATTACGCCTCGTGCGCGCGCAGGAAGCGGAAGAACTCGACGCCTTCGCGCAGGCGGCGCTTCATCATGTCCCAGCTCGTCAGCATCTCGCGCACGATCTCCCAGATCTTCGACGGACGGAAGTAGAACTGGCGATAGAACTGCTCGAGGTGGTGATAGATCTCGTCGCGCGACAGGTGCGCGTAGCCGATCGCCGCGAGCTGCACACCTTCCTTGCTCACCAGGTTGATGGTCTTGTTCTCTTCCATCCAGCCGTTTTCCACGGCCTGCTTGTAGAGCGTCGTGCCCGGATACGGCGCGGCGAGCGAGACCTGGATCGTGTGCGGATTGATTTCCTTCGCGTACTCGATCGTCTTCTTGATGGTCTCCTGCGTCTCGCCCGGCAGGCCGAGGATGAAGGTGCCGTGGATCTTGATGCCGAGCTTCTTGCAGTCCGCGCTGAAGCGGCGCGCGAAATCGGTGCGCACGCCCTTCTTGATGTTCACGAGGATCTGGTCGTCGCCGGATTCGAAGCCGACCAGCAGCAGGCGCAGGCCGTTTTCCTTCATGATCTTGAGCGACTTGTACGGCACGTTGGCCTTCGCGTTGCACGACCACGTCATGCCGAGCTTGCCCAGGCCGATCGCGATCGCTTCGGCGCGCGGCAGGTCGTCGGTGAAGGTGTCGTCGTCGAACATCAGTTCCTTCACTTCCGGCATGTTGTCGCGGATCCACTTCGCTTCCGCGAGCACGTTCTCGACCGAGCGCGTGCGGTAGCGATGGCCGCTGACCGTCTGCGGCCACAGGCAGAACGTGCAGCGCGACTTGCAGCCGCGGCCCGTGTAGATCGACACGTACGGGTAGTTCAGGTAGCCGATGAAGTAGTTGTCGATCTTCAGGTCGCGCTTGTAGACGGGCGCGACGAACGGCAGTTCGTCCATGTTCTCGAGGATCGGACGCGCTTCGTTGTGCTCGATCGAGCCGTCCTTCGCGCGCCAGCTCAAGCCCTTGATCTCGGCGAACGGCTTGCCTTCGGCGATTTCCTTGCAGGTGTAGTCGAATTCCTCGCGGCACACGAAGTCGATCGCCTCGCTCGCCGTGAGCGAGTTGTGCGGATCGACCATCACCTTCGCGCCGACCATGCCGACCAGCATCGACGGCTTCATCTTCTTGAGATCCTGCGCGAACATCGCGTCGGTCGGGAACGACGGCGTGCTCGTGTGGATGATCACGAGGTCGTAGTCGTTGGCGATCTTCAGCGTTTCCTCGACCGACAGGCCGTCGGCCGGCGCGTCGACGACGCGGCTGCCCGGCACGAGCGCGGCCGGCTGCGCGAGCCACGTCGGATACCAGAAGGAACGGATTTCGCGCTTCGCCTGATAGCGCGAGCCGGCTCCGCCGTCGAAGCCGTCATACGAAGGGGCCTGCAAGAACAGCGTTTTCATGAATGCTCCGGTAGCCTGCATAGTTCGTTTCGTTACAACGATTCAGTCAAAAAACCGCGGGCCGCCCTGCCGGCGCCCGCCTCTCTGTCATGTCGCGCCGCGCGGCCTCGCCGCGCAGCGCGTCTCGGCCCTCGGGCCGGGTTCGACCGGAACGGCCCTAGCGGCCGTCCACTGCTTCCACGGCCGCCGTCGCGCGCTCGCCGCCGACGACCGTCATCCTCGCGCCGCGCCACACGACATGCGTGCCGAACACGGCCGCGAGCCACTCGAGTGCGAGCAGCGTGTCGCGCACCGCGACGAGCGGCAAGTCGCGCCAGAATGCGCGCCAGCCGTCCTCGCCGCGCGCGTGCAGCACGAGCCGCCCGAACGCGCCCACCACGGCCGCCCAGCCCGCCAGCGAGCCGGCGAAGGTGCCGTCGAGGCGCAGCGCGAGCGCCGCGCCGATCGCGAGCCACGGCACGGTGAACGTAATGAACAGGAACGCGAAACCGGCCGGATTCAGCGAACGGATCGTGCGCAGCCAGCGCGTCTCGCGGTGCCACAGCGGCCCGAACGACGGCTCGATCACGTCGGTCGCGACCTCGACTTCCGACAGCACGGTGCGGCGCCCGAGGCGGCGCGGCAGCTCGGCCAGCCAGAAATCGTCGGCCAGTTCGTCCTTCAGCACGGGAAAGCCGCCGATCCGGTCGAGCGTGTCGCGCGTAAGCGCGAGCGTCGCGCCGAAGCCGAAGCGGCTCGAGCGGCCGAGATGCGTGATCCGGACCGACGGCGCGAACCAGGCGTCGACGAACTGCGCGCCGATTCGCGTCCAGAACCCGCCGACGCTGCGCGCATGATACAGGCACGTGACGACGCCGACCGACACGTCGGCGAGCGGTGCCGTCACGCGCTCCAGATAATCGCGCGTCACCGCGATGTCGCTGTCCGCGATCACGATGCGGCCGTATTTCGCGCGTTCGGCGAGGTTGATCAGGTTGCTGACCTTCAGGTTCTTGCCGTGCACGCGCGCATCGATCACGAGCGTGATGTCGCACTCGGGGTAATCGGCGCGCAGCCGTTCGACCACGGCGACGGCCGGATCGGCCGCCGACGCGACGCCAAACAGTACTTCGTAACGCGGATGACGCTGCTCGCAGAACGTCGCGAGGTTTTCGTACAAGTGCGGCTCCGCGCCGCACAGCGGCTTGAGCACGCTGACCGGCTCGAAGCCGTCCCGCGCGGCCGTGCGCGGCGTACGCGGCCGCGGCGCGAACGCGGCGACGAGCGCATAGCCGGCCGCGGCCAGCGTAAAGACGATCAGGAGCCAGTCGAGCATCGTTGCGGTTGCCGTCATGCGCGACGCCTCCCGGCGACCTGAACGCCATGGAAAACGCTTGAGCGCGATTGAGCGTGATTCGGTATTCCGACAACGACGAACGCGGGCACGACCCGACTCCTTGTTCCAGCAGCGTCTGTATATGAGGGAGGCTCGCCCCATCCTTCGGGTGTGGCCATGCCCGGCTTCGCGTGGGGCACCTCCGCGCGAAACCCGGACGAGATGCGGGAAGACTCGTATGGCTACCTTCGGCACAACATGGGCAGGCGCCGGATTTTAGCAGTCTGCGGCACCCCGCGCTCGGCGCTCCGAGAAACGGACTTGTGCAATTCCGGCAAAGCTGCGCAGTCGGCGAACCATTTGAGCGCACCCGCGTTCACGTTAGCGTAAGCGGTTTGCAGGCGTATTGCAGTCTTGAAAATCAATCGTTTCGTGCAAATTTGTACGTCGATGCGGATTCACATCCAATCGCCGTAAAGATTGGTAATTAATCGTCGATTGGATTGATTTTTGCAACGATCGCCGGATTCAGCCTTGCACCCCTGAAAGGCGCATGGGTATCGCGCCGCCCTCAGCAGGTTCCGGAACCCTTTGGCAAAATCCCTGGCATTTGTTGCGTAAGCACATCACCCCGCCCCCCCTGTTCGAAGGCCAACCGATGACTCCGTTTTCCGTACTCGATCTCGCCCCCATTCCAGCCGGCGCCGACGCCTCCCAGGCTTTCCGCAATACCGTCGATCTCGCGCAGCACGCGGAACGCTGGGGTTACCGGCGCTACTGGCTCGCCGAGCATCACAACATGCCCGGCATCGCGAGCGCGGCAACGGCCGTCGTGATCGGCCATGTCGCGGGCGCCACGCAGACGATCCGCGTCGGGTCGGGCGGCATCATGCTGCCGAACCACGCGCCGCTCGTGATCGCCGAGCAGTTCGGCACACTCGCGTCGCTGTATCCGGGGCGCATCGACCTCGGCCTCGGCCGCGCGCCCGGCACCGACCAGACCACGTCGCGCGCGCTGCGCCGCGACCTGATCGGCAGCGCCGATTCGTTTCCGGACGATGTCGCCGAGCTGCAGCGCTACTTCGCGGAGCCGGTGCCCGGCCAGCGCGTGCGCGCGGTGCCCGGCGCGGGGCTCGACGTGCCCGTGTGGCTGCTCGGATCGAGTTTGTTCAGCGCGCAGCTGGCCGCGATGCTCGGGCTGCCGTTCGCGTTCGCGTCGCACTTCGCGCCGGATTACCTGATGCGCGCGCTCGAGATCTATCGTGCGCAGTACCGGCCGTCGGCCGCGTGGCCGAAGCCGCATGCGATGGTCGGCGTCAACGTGTTCGTCGCCGATACCGACGACGAGGCGCAGCGCCTGTTCACGTCGCTGCAGCAGCAGTTCATCAATCTGCGGCGCGGCACGCCGGGCAAGCTGCCGCCGCCCGTCGACGTGCTCGAGGCCAACGAGCTCGAGCTCGCGACCGTCGCGCATTCGCTGTCGTTCGCGGCGGTCGGCTCGCGCGACACCGTGCGCGACAAGCTGCGCGACCGCATCGCGCAGACGGGGGCCGACGAGCTGATCGTCACCGCGCAGATCTACGATCACGCGGCACGGCTGCGCTCGTTCGAACTGACCGCGCAGATCCGCGACGAGCTCGCGAGCGAGGTGCGCTGACGGCACACGCCCGCGGCCGCCCCCGCGTCACTGCGGGTGCACGGCCTCCAGCCCGTCGAGCAGCGCCTTGTGAAACGCGTCCGGGTCCTGGATCTGCGGCGCGTGCCCGAGCGCCGGGAATTCGACGAGCTGCGCGCCGGGGATCGCGGCCTGCGTCCGCTTCGCGAGTTCCGGGTAGCGGCCGAGCTTCGCATGCACGTCGGGCGGCGACACGTCCTTGCCGATCGCGGTCGTGTCCTTGTCGCCGATCATCAGCAGCGTCGACACGCGGATCGCGCCGAGTTCGTAGACCACCGGCTGCGTGAGGATCATGTCGTAGATCAGCGCGGAGTTCCAGGCGACTGCATCGCGGCCGGCGCCACGGTACATCCCGGCCAGCATCTGCACCCAGCGCTCGTACGACGGCGACCATTTGCCCGCGTAGTACGTGCCCTGCTCATAGCGGCGAATGCTGTCAGCCGTGGTCTTCTGCTCGCGCGCATACCAGTAGTCGACCGGCAGCGGCGGCACGCCGAGCGCCTTCCAGTCCTCGAGGCCGATCGGGTTCACGAGCACGAGCTGCTCCGTCGCCTTCGGATACATCAGCGCGTAGCGCATCGCGAGCATCCCGCCCGTCGAGTGGCCGACGATCGTCGCCGACTTCACCCCCACCGATTCGAGCAGCGCGTGCGTGTTGCGCGCGAGTTGCTGGAAGCTGTACTGGTAGCGATCGGGCTTCGACGACTTGCAGAAGCCGATCTGGTCCGGTGCGATCACGCGATAGCCGGCACGGCTCAGCACGCCGATCGTGTCCTCCCAGGTCGCCGCGCAGAAGTTCTTCCCGTGCAGCAGCACGACGGTGCGGCCGTTCGGGTGCGCCGGCGGCACGTCGAGATAGGCCATCTCGAGCGTTTCGCGTTGCGACACGAACGTATACACCCGCACGGGTGCCGGATAGGTGAACCCTTCCAGGCGCGGGCCGTACACGGGCCCGTCGTTGCCGGCGGGCGATGCGGCGGCCGCCGCGACAGGCATGGCGCACGCGGCGGCGACACCCGCGCCGAGCACGACGGCGCGCACGGCATACAACATCTTGCGAATCGAAAGCATGGCGATCACGGTGATTGGAGACGCACGCGGGCAGCCGGGCCGCCTCGCGCCCCGCGATTCTACGCGGTCGCGCTGACGACGGCGCGCAACACTCCGGGGCCGCGCGACTTCCGCGCGCGCGACGAACTCGGGTATCGTGTGACGTGACCCTGAAACGCGTGCAGGCGATTCCCATGAAAAACGTCCTCAGCATTCAGTCGCACGTCATCTACGGCCATGCCGGCAACAGTGCGGCCGTGTTCCCGATGCAGCGCCTCGGCGTCAACGTCTGGCCGCTCAATACCGTCCAGTTGTCGAATCACATGCAGTACGGCCATTGGGCGGGCAGCGCGATCGATGCCGCGAAGATGGAGCAGCTCGTCGACGGCATCGCCGCGATCGGCGCGCTCAAGCGCTGCGACGCCGTGCTGTCCGGCTTCCTCGGCTCGCCGCCGCAGGCCCGCGCGGCCGTCGAGATCGTCCGCTCGGTGAAGGCGATGAACCCGAACGCGTGGTACTTCTGCGATCCGGCGATGGGCCAGACGGGCGGCATCCGGCCCGAACCCGGCGTCGAGGAATTCATGGTCCAGGAAATGCCGGCGCTCGCCGACGGCATGTCGCCGAACCACACCGAACTGCAGAAGCTGGTGGGGCGGCGCATCGAAACCGTGGCCGAAGCCGTCGAAGCATGCCGCGCGCTGATCCGGCGCGGCCCGCAAATCATCCTCGTCAAGCACCTGCACGACCGCAACAGCCCGGCCGATCGCTTCAACATGCTCGCCGTCACCGAAACCGAGGCATGGATCGGCCAGCGCCCGCTGTACGCGTTTCCGCGCCATCCGGTCGGCGTCGGCGACCTGACCAGCGCGATCTTCGTCGCATGCCGGCTGCGCGGCGACTCCGTGCGCGCCGCGTTCGAGCACACGCTCGCAGCCGTGCATGCGGTCGTGAAGGCGACCTACGATGCACGCCGCTACGAGCTCGAACTCGTCGCCGCGCAGGACGAGATCGCACGCCCGAGCGAATGGTTCGGCGCGTGGGTGACGGACGCCTGACGTACCGGCATCGCCCGCCGCTTCAGCGGCGCGCGTCCCGCGCTTTTCCGTTGTCCTGCTGTCCTGCTTTCCTACTTTCCTGTTGTCCCGCTTTCCCGCTCTACCCCCTGCATCACCACGACCGTTCGCGATATGCCCCGACGCAGCGTCGATATCGCTTCGACGCGGATGCAAACGTTTCCGGACTTCACATGAATGACACTGATTCCTCGCTATGCTCGCGGCGGCACCACCCGGCGCAGCCGCATCCTGCGACCCGAGTGCGCCCTTTCAGCAAGTCCCGCCAATCGGCTCTCCCTTTTACCCCACGATAACGACCATGACCCGATCGAACCGTCGTGACTTCCTGCGCGTCGCTGCCGGCACCGCCGGCGCCGCCGCGCTGAACCTGTTCCCGCCCGTGATCCGCGATGCGCTCGCGATTCCCGCGAACCGCCGCACCGGCACCATCCGCGATATCAAACACATCGTGATCCTGATGCAGGAGAACCGCTCGTTCGACCACTACTTCGGCACGATGCGCGGTGTCCGCGGCTTCGGTGACCCGCGCCCGCTGCGCCTCGCGAACGGCAAGTCGGTGTTCCACCAGCCGGTCGGCCCGGCCGAGCTGCTGCCGTTCCATCCGGGCGCGGACAAGCTCGGCCTGCAATTCCTGCAGGACCTGCCGCACGGCTGGCAGGACATGCACGCGGCATGGAACAAGGGCCGCTACGACCAGTGGGTGCCGAACAAGGGCACCACGACGATGGCGTACCTGAAGCGCGACGACATCCCGTTCCACTACCAGCTCGCCGACGCGTTCACGATCTGCGACGCGTACCACTGCGCGATCCCGAGCTCGACCGACCCGAACCGCTACTACATGTGGACGGGCTACGTCGGCAACGACGGCACGGGCGGCGGCCCGGTGCTCGGCAACGAGGAAAAGGGCTACGGCTGGACGACCTATCCGGAAGTGCTCGAACAGGCCGGCGTGTCGTGGAAGATCTACCAGGACATCGGCACGGGGCTCGACGCGAACGGCTCGTGGGGCTGGACGCAGAACCCGTACATCGGCAACTACGGCGACAACTCGCTGCTCTACTTCAACCAGTACCGCACCGCGCTGCCCGGCACGCCGCTGTACGACAAGGCACGCACCGGCACCAACATCAGCGCCGGCGGCACGCTGTTCGACATCCTGCAGCAGGACGTGAAGAACGGCACGCTGCCGCAGGTGTCGTGGATCTGCGCGCCGGAAGCGTATTCCGAGCACCCGAACTGGCCGGCGAACTACGGTGCGTGGTACATCGAGCAGGTGCTGAAGGCGCTCGTGTCGAATCCGGACGTGTGGAGCAAGACCGCGCTCTTCATCACGTACGACGAAAACGACGGCTTCTTCGACCACGTGCAGCCGCCGTTCGCGCCGCAGTCGCGCGACAACGGGCTGTCGACGGTCGCGACGACCAACGAGGTGTTCCCCGGCGACGCATCGCACATGGCCGGCCCGTACGGGCTCGGGCCGCGCGTGCCGATGCTCGTCGTGTCGCCGTGGACGAAAGGCGGCTGGGTCTGCTCGCAGACCTTCGATCACACGTCGCTGCTGCAATTCATCGAGGCGCGTTTCGGCGCGCAATACCCGGTCAAGGCGGGCAACGTGTCGCCGTGGCGCCGCGCGGTGTGCGGCGACCTGACCGCCGCGTTCGATTTCGCGACGGCCGACGCCGGCTGGCCGACGCTGCCGGATACGAGCGGCTACGCGCCGCCCGACCGCCTGCGCCACCCTGACTACATCCCCGTGCCGCCGGTGCTCCAGAAGCTGCCGAAGCAGGAGGCCGGGCTGCGGCCGGCGCGCGCGCTGCCTTACGAGCTGTTCGTGCACGGCCGCGTCGAATCGGTCAACGGCCTGTTCCGGCTGACCTTCGCGAACACGGGCCGGGCGGGCGCCGCGTTCCAGGTGCAGTCGCGCAACCGCCTCGACGGCCCGTGGGCGTACACGGTCGAAGCCGGCAAGCGGATCGCCGACACGTGGAGCGCCGCGGCGTCGCTCGGCCTGTACGACCTCGACGTGTACGGCCCGAACGGCTTCTACTGCCATTTCCGCGGCCCGTTCGCGACCGGCGTCGGCAGCGCGAACGTGAACCCCGAGGTGATCTACGGCTATGACGTCGCGAACGGCAACATCACGCTGCGCCTGATGAACCGCGGCCACAAGGCGGTGCGGCTCAAGGTCACGAACGCATACGGCCACGGCCGCGCGCGCACGTTCGATCTCGCGCCGGGCCAGCAGATCGACGACTACTGGGATCTGCGCGGCAGCCACGGCTGGTACGACCTGACCGTCAGCGACGGCCGGCTGCTCGGCTTCCTGCGCCGCTTCGCGGGCCACGTCGAGACGGGGCGCCCGAGCACCAGCGATCCGCTGATCCGCACGCACGCATCGCACGACGATGCCGAAGCCGCATCGGACGCGCTGTCCGACTGACGGCCTCACGTGAGGCGGCACGGCCCCGGCGGGCCGGGCCGCCTCCCCACGCTTCCGCTCCTCCTCTCCGCCCGCTCCGTTCGCGACGGGAAACTCCCGATACCGGCTGCCTCCGCACGCGCGGAAGCTATGCGCAAATCCGCATCGAATGCGCGGCAAATTGCCAAGACCCACGCATATCGGCGACCTATATATCGAAACCATCGGGGCTCTTCGCCGAGCCTGACGGGAGATTCTTCCGAGGATCACGATGCCGACCTCCCCGCCCGATTCCGAGAAGCGGTCGAACCGCCCGCCCGTCGCACGCGTTCAGCCATCCCGAGCGTGTGCGGTACTTACTCGCAGGTATCGAACAAGAGGAACAACATGAAATTCCGTCATTCCCTGCTGTCGGTGTCGATTGCATCCGCGCTTGCCCTCCTCTCGCAACAGGCCGCCCGGGCTGCCGACACGACCGACGTGAAGGTCGGTTTCGCCGCGCCGCTCACGGGCGTGAACGCCGGCTACGGCAAGGACCTGCAGAACGGCGTGCAGCTCGCGCTCGACGATGCCGCCGCGCAGAAGGTGCAGATCGCCGGCAAGCCCGCGCACTTCAACCTCGTCGTGCAGGACGACCAGGCCGACCCGCGCATCGGCGTGCAGGCCGCGCAGGCGCTCGTCGACCAGAACGTGTCGGTCGTGGTCGGCCATTTCAACTCGGGGACGACGATTCCGGCCTCGGTCGTCTACGACAAGGCCGGCATCCCGGTGATCGATCCGGCGGCGACCAACCCGACGCTCACCTCGCGCGGGCTGGCGAACATGTTCATGGTGATCGCGACCGACGGCCAGAACGCCGGCAACGCGGGCAAGTACGCGGTCGACGTGACGAAGGCGAAGCGCATCGCGATCATCGACGACCGCACCGCGTTCGGCCAGGGCGAGGCCGACGAGTTCGAGAAGGCCGTGAAGGCCGCCGGCGGGAACCTCATCGGCCGCGAATTCACCAGCAACCAGGCGGTCGACTTTCGCGCGCAGATCACGAGCCTGAAGGCCAAGAATCCCGACCTGATCTTCTTCGGCGGGCTCGATTCGCTCGCCGCGAACTTCATCAAGCAGATGCGCCAGCTCGGGCTGAACGCGCAGTTCGTCGGCGGCGGCGGCGTGAAGGACAACGAGTTCATCAAGATCGCCGGCCCGGCCGCCGAAGGCGCGATGGCATGGGAATACGGCCGGCCGCTCGACGATCTGCCGCAAGGGAAGGATTTCGAACAGCGCTTCAGGAAACGCTTCGGCGTCGACGTGCTGTCGTACGCGCAGTTCGGCTACGACGCCGCGTGGGCGGCGATCAAGGCGATGCAGGCGGCCAGCTCGACCGACCCGAAGGTCTATCGTCCGGCGCTGAAGAAGATCGACTTCGAAGGCGTCACCGGCCGCATCTCGTTCGCGAACGACGGCTCGCTGAAGAGCGGGATGTCGACGCTGTACCAGGTGAAGAGCGGCGCGTGGAAGACGATCACGACGAAGGGAGGCTGATCGGCGGTGCCGGCGGCCGGCGGCGGACACGCCGCCCGGCCCCGGTGATCGATGACCGGACACCGATCTCGTATGACGACTGATGTTGACGCGATTCGACCGGGCGGACGCACCGCCCGACGCATCAGCCGGCCTGCGTGTCGCGCTCGGCCTCGGCCGCCTCGTGCGCGCGGCGCAGCCGCTCGCGGCTGTTGGTGAGGTGCGTGCGCATCGCGGCGCGTGCGGCCTCCGGGTCGTGGCGCGCGATCGCCTCGTAGATGTCCTCGTGCTCGTGGTTCAGCCGGCCGACGTACCGCTCCAGATCGTCACCGGCGAAGCGGGCCGAATTCACGCGCGTGCGCGGGATGATCGACGTGCCGAGCTGCGTCATGATGTCGACGAAATAGCGGTTGCCGGTGGATTGCGCGATCTGCAGGTGGAACTGGAAGTCGAGCTGCGCCGTGTCGCGGCCGCCGCCCGCCCCCGTTGCGATCGCGTCGAGCGCGCGCCGCAGCGCGACCAGGTCGGTTTCGTTCGCGCGCTGCGCGGCGAGGCTCGCACATTCGCTCTCGAGGCTGATGCGCAGTTCCAGCACCGCGAGCACGTCGCGCAGCGTCGTGATCGTCGCCGGGTCGATCCCGAGCGTCTGGCGGCGCGACGGCTCCAGCACGAAGCTGCCGATGCCGTGACGCGTCTCGATGAGGCCGCTCGCCTGCATCCGCGAGATGGCCTCGCGCACGACCGTACGGCTCACGCCCTGCGCCGCCATGACTTCGGTTTCGGTCGGCAGCTTGTCGCCGGGACGCAGCGTGCCGTTTTCGATCTGCGCGGTCAGCGCGTCGACGACATCTTGTGCGAGGCTGCGTGCGCGACGGCGCGGCGCTGCGGGAAGCGTAGGCACGGACATGAGGCCGGTTCCTTTTTGAATGATCGTAATGTGAGCCGAGGGTTTACGCGGGGTTTGAGCGAAAGCCGATGATTCATTATACTGCGTCACAAGTCATCCGACGACTGATGATCAAAACACGGATCTCCTGTCGACTCAAGCGCGCACGCCGGCACTGCCTGGTCCCATGCCTTACGATCAGCCAGCTTTCGCGTTCTGCGCTCCGCTGGTCAGGTTGTCGCTCCCACCCCGTTCCGGGTTGCATCGACCTGCGGGGGCTTGCGCGCCGCGCACGTCGGTTGTCGAATGATCGCACCTCCTGCCGCGCGCGGCAAAGCTTTTGCCGCACGGCATTGCCCACCCTTCTGCCATCGCCGCCCATGAACGCCGTCCCTGCCTCGCCCTCCCACGACACGCCGCGCATCGTCGACCTGCAAGCGATTCCGGTCGCCGGCCACGACAGCATGCTGCTCAACCTGAGCGGCGCACACGGCCCGTTCTTCACCCGCAACCTCGTGATCCTGAAGGACAGCGCGGGCCGGACCGGCGTCGGCGAAGTGCCCGGCGGCGAAAGCATCCGCCGCACGCTCGACGATGCGCGTGCGCTCGTCGTCGGCCAGCCGGTCGGCAATTACCATGCGGTGCTCAACGACGTGCGGCGCACCTTCGCCGACCGCGACGCGAGCGGCCGCGGTCTGCAGACCTTCGACCTGCGCACGACGATCCACGCGGTCACCGCGCTCGAGGCCGCGCTGCTCGACCTGCTGGGCCAGCATCTCGGCGTGCCGGTCGCCGCGCTGCTCGGCGAGGGCCAGCAACGCGAGCGTGTCGAAATGCTCGGTTACCTGTTCTACGTCGGCGATCGCACGAAGACCGCGCTGCCCTACCGCGACGGCAGCGGCGCGACCGACGACTGGACGCGTGTGCGCGACGCAGCCGCGCTGACGCCCGAGGCCGTCGTGCGGCTCGCCGAGGCCGCGCATGCGCGCTACGGCTTCAACGACTTCAAGCTGAAGGGCGGCGTATTCGAAGGTGCGAGCGAGATCGAGGCCGTGACGGCGCTCGCCGAGCGCTTCCCCGACGCGCGCGTGACGCTCGACCCGAACGGCGCATGGTCGCTCGACGAGGCCGTGCGGCTGTGTCGCGACCAGCATCACGTGCTCGCCTACGCGGAAGATCCGTGCGGCGCCGAGAACGGCTACTCGGGCCGCGAGGTGATGGCCGAATTCCGCCGCGCGACGGGGCTGCCGACGGCAACCAACATGATTGCGACCGACTGGCGGCAGATGGGCCACGCGGTGCAGTTGCAGGCGGTCGACATCCCGCTCGCCGATCCGCATTTCTGGACGATGCAGGGTTCGGTACGCGTCGCGCAGATGTGTCGCGACTGGGGCCTCACGTGGGGTTCGCACTCGAACAACCACTTCGACGTGTCGCTCGCGATGTTCACGCATGTCGCGGCCGCCGCACCGGGCCAGGTCACCGCGATCGACACGCACTGGATCTGGCAGGACGGCGAGCGGCTGACGCGCGAGCCGCTGAAGATCGAGAACGGGCTGGTGGAGGTGCCGAAGCGGCCGGGTCTCGGCATCGATATCGACATGGATGCCGTCGCGGTCGCGCACGAGCTGTACAAGCAGCACGGGCTCGGTGCCCGCGACGACGCGGCGGCGATGCAGTACCTGATTCCGGGGTGGACTTTCAACAACAAGCGCCCCTGCCTCGTGCGCTGAGCGCGGAACGGACCGGGCGGCTGAATCGCCCGGCCGAGACGGGCTCGATAGGAGCGGCGAGGCCCGGCTGGCGGGTGTCTGGCGGAAAACGCCGCTCGAGTCGAACAGGATCCGGATCGGGATGGCGATGCGAACCGGGCCGGCCATATCGAGACTCGGCCGGGCCTGGCCGGTCTTGGCCGTCCGCACCTAGCCGGCCGCCCCAATCCCCCGCGCCCGCCCGCCGTGCGCGGGACTTGTCAGACGATCTGCTTGAGCGCGGCGTCGAGCGCGAGCACCGCGACGCGGTCGCCTTCGGTCGCGAGCGGCGCGCGCATGACGATCTGCCGGTTATGGCCGACGGCCGCCGGCGAATCCCACAGCAGCTCGACCTTCGGTCGATTGAACAGGCCGCCGCGGCGCGGCGGCACGACCGAGGGCTGTCCGCCCGTCGCCCCTTCGCCGGCGGCAGGCGCCGTACGGCCGGGCCAGCGCACCGACAGTTCGCGCGCGTCATACTGGCCGACCTTGCGGCTTTCCATCCAGACGATCGCGGTGCGCGTCAGCACGTCGAGCGAAATCGCATAACGGCCGACCGCGAAGCGGCGGGCCGCCACGTTGGTCCGCCACAGCGGCCGCGGGCGGCAGATCCAGACGATCGCCGCATAAAGCGCCGGGGCCGCAACGAGCCAGCCGTTGGTCGCCGTCACGGCATGCAGCGCGAGGCGCCAGCCATCCACCCAGACGAACATGCCGATCGACCAGAGCGCGAACAGGAAACCGATCAGCGCGAAGACGCGCAGCGCCTGGCGCAGCCACTGCGGCAGCGGATGGAACGGCCGCTCGGCGCGCGCGACTGCACCCGGCAGCGCGAGCAGCAGGAAGATCAGCAGGAGATAGACGAACGCCCAGGGCGACGACACCATCGCGGACAGCGACGAGCGATAACCCATCTGGGACATCGAGAACAGCCAGCGCGCGAGCAGCACGAGACCGATCGCACGCAACGCGAAGATCACACCGGCGCCGGGGGCCGGCGCTGCGCGCGTGGATTTCGTTCTCGCCAAGACTGCTCTCCTCTGGATATTCGTGCGGGGCCGGATTTCACGGCACGGCCATTATAGGGACATTACCGTCTGGACAGATGGCTGGATGCCATGCCGGGCCGCTTCGAGGGCCGTTCGCGGCGTCGGGCGCGGCGAGAATACAACAGATCCGCGCCGCGGATGTGACAACGCCCCGCCGGAAACCCGGACGGGGCGTCGTTGGCGAGCCGCGCGCCGCCAGGCGGCGGCCCGCAATCAGCCTGCGTTGACTTCGCGGAGCACCGTGCGGCGCTTCTGGCGCAGCAGTTCCTCGTAGCCCTTCACGTAGTTCTGCGCCATCACCTTCGACGAGAAGCGTGCTTCGAACGCGGCGCGGACCTTCTCGCGCGGCAGCGTATCGAGGCGCTTGAGCGCCGCGACGGCCGACAGTTCGTCTTCGACGACGAAGCCCGACACGCCGTTGTCGATCACTTCCGGCACCGAGCCGCGCTTGAACGCGATCACCGGCGTGCCGCAGGCCATCGCCTCGATCATCACCAGGCCGAAGGGCTCCGGCCAGTCGATCGGGAACAGCAGCGCGTGCGCGTTGCCCAGGAATTCCGTCTTCTCGGCTTCGCTGATTTCGCCGATGTACTCGACGTGCGGCAGCGCGAACAGCGGCTTGATCTTCTCTTCGTAGTACGCGCGGTCAGCCTTGTCGAGCTTCGCGGCGATCTTGATCGGCAGGCCGGCCTGCTCGGCGATGCGGATCGCCGTGTCGACGCGCTTCTCCGGCGAGATGCGGCCGAGGAACGCGAGGTAGCTCGGCTTCACGTTCGGGATCGGCGTCAGCAGGTTTTCCGGCAGGCCGTGGTAAACGGTCGACAGCCAGTTCGCCTGCGGCAGCGGGATGCGCTGGTTGTCGGAGATCGACACGACCGGCACGTCGCTGAACGCGTTGAAGATCGGCTGCAGTTCCGGCAGGTCGAGACGGCCGTGCATCGTCGTCAGATGCGGGACCGGCTGGCGCGAGAACAGCGAGAACGGGTAGTAGTCGATGTGGCAGTGCAGGACGTCGAACTCTTCCGCGCGGCGGCGCACCTGCTCGAGGAGCAGCATGTGCGGGGCCATCACGTCGCGGATCGTCGGGTCGAGGCGCAGCGCCTGCGGCCAGCACGCCTCGAGCTTCGCGGAGGTTTGCGAATCGCCGCTCGCGAAGAGCGTAACGTCATGCCCCATCTCGACAAGTGCTTCGGTGAGGTAGGACACCACTCGCTCGGTACCACCGTACAGTTTCGGGGGCACCGCTTCGTGCAACGGAGCGATTTGGGCGATTCGCATGCGTAACTCCTAAAAAATCGGCTAAAAACCAGGTATGGGTCGGCAACCTGCCGGCGGTCCGGGCTGGATGCATTTCGCCCGAAAAGTCGGACGAATCAGCCTGCCGGGGGCGTCAAACCCGCGCTGCTCAAGGAGCGTCGGCGACGCGACAGGCATAGAACGTTTGAAACGAAGACCCGTTGACAGGGGTTCGTAAAAAACCTGGAATCGAACCCGGAGCCGATTATCTAGGGTTAATCCCGATACGGCGCACAACATTTCAAACACTTTACTTTGTTACAAAGGTGCAACACTTTGCAACCCGCGGACTTGGGTGTCCGTTCTAGAGTGGAAGGCCCTTTTGGCATTCCTTGCCCCCGTGACTGCCGGCAGCGTGATTCCGGCACACGAGACAGGACGGGATGCCGGATTTTATCTCAAAATCGATCGCGCACCCCTGGCCGAGGCAAGATTCGCGCAGCGCAGCGCACGGCCTTGTTTACAATGCCGGATTATTCAGTCCGGGCGAACGCCGGCAAGCGATCCCGCCGCCACGCTCAATCACCGAATCACCGCACGCATATTTTGGAATCTCTCACCCCTGCCCAGCGCAACGCCCACAACGCGAAGCTGTCGAGCTACGCGCACCGGCCGATCGCGTTCCTGTTCCGCTACATCCGCCTGCATCCCGTTGCCCACCTGATCGTGCTCTGCAGCGTGCTGGCCGCCGTCGGCTGCGCGCTCGGCTCGCAATACGCGATCAAGCACCTGATCGACGTGCTGGCGACCGGGCGTCATCACCCCGGCCCGCTGTGGAGCGCATTCGCGCTGCTCGTCGGGCTGATCGCGGCCGACAACCTGCTGTGGCGCGTCGGCGGCTGGGTCGCCGCGCATACGTTCGTCGCGGTCACCGGCGACCTGCGGCGTGACCTGTTCCAGTACCTGATCGGTCATTCGCCGACCTACTACTCCGAAAAGCAGCCGGGCACGCTCGCGAGCCGCATCACGGCCACGTCGAACGCCGTCTACACGTCGGAGAACACGATGGCGTGGAACGTGCTGCCGCCGTGCATCGCGGTGATGGGCGCGATCCTGATGATCATCGTCGTCAATCCGATGATGGCCGCCGGCCTGCTCGGCTGTTCGGCCGTGCTGTCCGTGATCCTGTTCAAGCTCGCCGGGCGCGGCTCGGCCCGCCACCATGCGTTCGCGGCGAAGGCCGCCGCGGTCGACGGCGAACTCGTCGACGTGATCGGCAACATGGGCCTCGTGCGTGCGTTCGGGATGACGCTGCGCGAACAGAAGCGCTTCGGCGCAACGGTCAAGGCCGAGATGGATGCGCGCCAGCAAAGCCTGCTCTATCTCGAAAAGCTGCGCCTGCTGCACGCGGTGATCACCGCGATGCTGTCCGCCGGCCTGCTCGGCTGGGCGCTGTGGCTGTGGGACCAGGGCCGCGCGACGTCCGGCGACATCGTGCTCGTCAGCTCGCTCGGCTTCACGATCCTGCACGGCACGCGCGACCTCGCGGTCGCGCTCGTCGACGTCACCCAGCACGTCGCGCGCCTGTCCGAAGCCGTCAAGACGTTGCTCGAGCCGCACGGGATGCCCGATCGCTCGGACGCCCAGCCGCTGTCGGCCAAGGGCGGCCGCGTCGACTTCGAGCGCGTGACGTTCGCGTATCCGCACCGCCGCGCGATCCTCGACCACTTCGATCTCCATATCGAGCCGGGCCAGCGCGTCGGCCTGATCGGCAAGTCGGGCGCCGGCAAGTCGACCGTGCTCGCGCTGCTGCAGCGCTTCTACGACACGCAGGACGGCGTCGTGCAGGTGGACGGCCAGGACGTGAAGACGATCACGCAGGACAGCCTGCGCCACGCGATCGCGCTCGTGCCGCAGGACATCTCGCTGCTGCACCGGACGATCTACGACAACATCGCATACGGCCGCCCCGATGCGACCCGCGACGAAGTGCTCGCGGCCGCGCGCGACGCGCGCTGCGCGGAGTTCATCGAAGCGATGCCGGAAGGCTATGACACGATCGTCGGCGACCGCGGCGTCAAGCTGTCGGGCGGCCAGCGCCAGCGCATCGCGATCGCGCGCGCGATCCTGAAGAACGCGCCGATCCTGCTGCTCGACGAAGCAACGTCCGCGCTCGACAGCGCATCCGAGGAAGCGATCCAGAGCGCGCTCGACCGCCTGATGGTCGGTCGCACGGTGATCGCGATCGCGCACCGCCTGTCGACGCTGCGCAACTTCGACCGGATCATCGTGATGAACAACGGCAAGGTCATCGACGACGGGCCGCCCGACGTGCTGCGCAACCGCCCCGGCCTGTACCGCGACCTGCTCGCGAAGCAGCACGGCCGCCATCACGCGGCGCCCGACGGCAGCACGCCGACCGGCGAACGCGTGGCCTGACGCACCGGCCCGCAGCCAGCAAAAAAGCCGCAGTGCTGCTCGCACTGCGGCTTTTTCATTTCCGGCGAGGGGCGTCGGTTACGCGTGCTGCAGATCGCGCAGGAAGTTGTCGCGCCACACCGACACGTTGTTCTCGCGAAGCTGCGCAATCATGTCCGTATAACGCGCGCGCCGCTCGGCGAGCGGCATCGTCAGCGCCTGCGACAACGCATCGGCCATCCCGTCGATATCGATCGGATTGACGATCAGCGCCCCCGTCAGCTCGCGCGCGGCGCCCGCGAAACGCGACAGCACGAGCACGCCCGGATCGTCCGGATCCTGCGCGGATACGTACTCCTTCGCGACGAGGTTCATCCCGTCACGCAACGGTGTCACGTAGCCGACCCGCGCGAGCCGGTACAGCGCCGCGAGCAGCTGGCGGTCGTACTGGCGATGGATATAGAGGATCGGTGCCCAGTCGAGCTCGGCGAAGCGTCCGTTGATGCGCCCCGACTCTCCTTCGAGCTGCAGGCGGATGTCCTGGTACGCGCGCAGCTCCGCACGGGTCGACGGCGCGATCTGCAGGAACGACACCCGATTGCGATGCGACGGCTCGTGCTCGAGCAGCTTCTCGAACGCGCGAAAGCGCTCGACGAGTCCCTTCGAGTAATCGAGCCGGTCGACGCTCATGATCAGCTTGCGGCCCCGCAGCGACGTCGCGAGCGTGCGCACCGCCTTGCCGTGCTCGCCGGCCTGCGCGAGCGCCGCGATCTCGTCCGGATGCACGCCGATCGGATACGCGGCCGCGCGCAGCGTCCGGCCGAATGCGCGCACCGTCACCAGGCGGCCGTCGCGCTCGATCACGCCGTCCGCTTCGGATTCGACGTAATCGCAGAATGCGCGCAGGTCGGGTTCGGTCTGAAAGCCGAGCAGGTCGAACGCGCACAGCGACTCGACCAGATCGCGATGCGGCGGCACGTTGACGAGCACCTGCGCGGCGGGAAACGGGATGTGCAGGAAGAAACCGATGCGGTTCTTCACGCCGGCCGCGCGCAGCGCGCGCGCGAACGGGATCAGGTGATAGTCGTGCACCCAGATCACGTCGTCGTCCTGCAGCAGCGGCACGAGCTGCTGCGCGAGCCACACGTTCACGCGGCTGTAGCCTTCGAACTCGTGACGGTCGTACTGGATCAGGTCGGTGCGGTAGTGAAACGCGGGCCACAGCGTCGCGTTCGAGAAGCCGCGGTAATACTGGTCGTAGTCGCGCCGCGACAGGCCGATGGTCGCGAACGTGACCGGCCCGTGCTCCTCGACGCGAATCTGCGGCGCGCCGGACGCGACGACCTCGCCGCTCCAGCCGAACCACATGCCGCCCGTCTCCTTCAGCGCATCGTAGACACCGATCGCGAGGCCGCCTGCCGCCGGTTCGCCTTCCGAAATCGGTGCGACGCGGTTTGAAACGATGATGAGGCGACTCATGCGTGCGGCTGCCCCGCACCGAGCCAGTGCGCGATCTGCTCATGCAGCGCGTCGACCGAATCGAGCCGCGTGCGGGCGGACGTCTCGCCCGCGCCGACCTTGATCGACAGGCCGCCGCGCGCGTTGACCACCGCGAAGCCCTTCTCGTCGGTCAGGTCGTCGCCCGCGAACAGCGGCACGCGGCCCGCGAACGGCGGCTCGTCGAGGAACGCGGCCAGCGCGCGCCCCTTGTCGACCCCCTTCGGCTTGATCTCGAACACCATCTTGCCGGGCTGCAGCACATACGCATCGGCATAGTCGGCGACGAGGCGCTCGGCGGCCGCCCGCGCAGCCGCCTCGCGCTCGGGCGCGTTGCGGTAGTGCAGCGCAACGGCCGCGCCCTTGATTTCGAGCAGCATGCCCGGATGACGGTCGACGACGGCCGCCAGTTCGCGCTCGATGCGCAGCAGGCGTTCGTCGTTGAAGCCGATGCGCTGCGTGTCGCCGTTCGCATCGCGGCGCTCCGCGCCGTGCAGGCCGGCGATCGGCAGGCCGGGCATCTTGAGGAACGTGTCGAGGTTGTCGATACCGCGCCCGGACACGATCGCGACCGCACCGTGCGAGCGGCGCCGCAGCTCGTCGAGCAGCGTCAGCAGCGACGGCGGAACGTGAATGCTGTCGGGCGTCGGCGCCAGTTCGACGAGCGTGCCGTCGAAGTCGAAGAAGAACGCGGTATCGGTCAGGGACAGGGAAGCCGGAACGGATTGCATCGATTCGATAGTCTGAGAGGCGGCCCGGCAAACGCCGCACCGCCGCTGCGCGATGGAATTGTGCGCATCTTACCGCGCCTGCGCACCGAGATGGGCGAAACCGGCGCATCGCCAGCCGCGCGCCGCCGATTGCGTCAACTGCGACATATTGCCCCGCTCGCCCGCCCCGTACGGGTTTCGAAAGGACGCGGGCGCGCGAATTGCGCTACAGTCGCAACCGCCTGCCGCGCGACGCATGGCATCGCGCCGGCCGGTCACCTTTCCGTCCGATCGAGCCCCAGGATGTCGTCTGCCCGCCCAGCGCCGCACCGGCGCTTCTCCCGCCTCATCCGCACGGCCGCGGCCCTCGCCGCCGCCGTGGCGCTCGCCGCGTGCACGCACGACGAGCCGCGCTGGAACCTGACCAACGTCACCGGCCACCTGCCCGACCTGTCGTTCACACTGACGGGCGGCGACGGCCATCCCGTCGACGCCGATGCGTTCCACGGCCAGGTCGCGCTCGTCTACTTCGGCTACACGCACTGCCCCGACGTCTGCCCCGAAACGATGGCACGGCTGATGGAAGTGCTGGCGAAGCTCGGCCCGCAGGCCAACGACGTGCGCATCCTGTTCGTCTCGGTCGATCCTGCGCGCGACACGCCGCAGGCGATGCAATCGTATGTCGCCGCGTTCGACGCCGCGCATGCGCGCGGCCTGACCGGCACCGACCGCCAGATAGAATCGCTCGCGAAGCGCTATCGCGTCGCGTACCAGATGGAACAGCGCGATCCGTCCGGCGGCTACGAAGTCACGCACAGCTCGGCCGTCTACATCTTCGACGCAACCGGCCGCGCCCGCCTGCTTGCGACCGACCGCGACTCGCCCGACGCCATCGCCGCCGATGTGCGCCGGATCATCGACACCGCCTCCACCACCTGAATTCCTCTCACGACATGAAGACGAAGACGACACTCAAGACGCTCGCCCTCCTCGCCGCGCTGTGCGCCGGCACCCACGCCTATGCCGCCGGCGCGATCACCGCGCAGAACGCCTGGGTGCGCTGGCTGCCGAACAAGCTGCCGGCCGGCGGCTACGTGACGATCGTGAACACGGGCGACAAACCGGTCGATCTCGTCGACGTCGACAGCCCCGACTACGGGATGGCGATGCTGCACCAGACCGTCTCGAACGGTTCGACGCAGAAGATGGAAATGGTCGACAAGCTGACGGTCCCCGCGCGCGGCAAGGTCGACATCGCACCGGGCGGCTACCACTTCATGCTCGAGGAGCCGAAGCACGCGATCAAGCCGGGCGACACCGTGCACCTGCGCCTGAAATTCTCCGACGGCGAAACGGTCGACGCGCCGTTCGCCGTGAAATCGCCGGCCCAGGCGAAGTGATGCGCGCGCGATGAACCTCCTGTACTGGCTCGATCCGTGGGAACCGTCGCCGACCGTGGTGATCGCGGTGCTCACCGCTGCCGTGCTGTTCGCGCGCGGCGTAAAGAAGGCGAAGGTGTCGCCGCTGCGGCAGTTCTCGTTCTGGTTCGGGCTGACGGCGCTCTACATCGCACTGCATACACGGCTCGACTATTTCTTCGAACACGAGTTCTTCCTGCACCGCGCGCAGCACCTCGTGCTGCACCACCTCGGGCCGTTCTTCATCGCGCTGTCCTATCCGGGCGCGGCGATTCGCGCGGGCATCCCGTTTCGCTGGCGGCAGCAATTCGTGCGCCCCGCCCTCGCGTGGGCGCCCGTGCGCGCGACACTCGACGTGGTGTTCCATCCCGTCGTCGCGGTCGTGCTGTTCGTCGGGCTGATCTATTTCTGGCTGCTGTCGCCGATCCACTTCATCGCGATGCTCGACTGGCGTCTCTATCGCGTGATGAACTGGAGCATGGTGATCGACGGGCTGCTGTTCTGGTGGCTCGTCGTCGATCCGCGCCCCGCGCCGCCTGCGCGGCTGTCGCCGGGCCGCCGGATCCTGATCGTCGTCGCGGCGATCCCGCCGCAGATCGCACTCGGCGCGCTGATCTTCTTCACGCCGCACGAGCTGTATCCGATCTATTCGATCTGCGGCCGCGCGTTCACGTGGCTGAGCCCGCTGCGCGACCAGCAGATCGGCGGCCTGCTGCTGTGGATTCCCGGCTCGATGATGAGCGTGATCGGCGCGCTGATCGCGCTGCGGCACTGGCTGCGGCTGTCCGCCCGCGGCCGCCTGATCGGCGAACGGGCCGCGCAACGCGCGGACGCGCCGTCGGTCGCGCGCGCCGCGCACTGACTG
>NZ_QOBB01000057.1:0-35595 GCF_024704855.1 Burkholderia sp. HAN2018
GGAGTCGGTCAGAGACCGACGTCGGGCAGCGCCGGGCGCGTTTCGAGCGCCTTCGCGACGATGGCCTTCACTTCCGCGAGCGTGTCGCCCTGCAGCGCGAGGCGCGGCGGACGCGTGATCGCGCTGCCGCGGCCGACCAGCTCTTCGCACAGCTTGATGCACTGCACGAGGTCGGGGCGCGCGTCGAGGTGCAGCAGCGGCATGAACCAGCGGTACAGCGCGAGCGCTTCGTCGAAACGCTTTTGCTTCGCGAGGCGGAACAGCGTCTCGCCTTCCTTCGGGAACGCATTCGACATGCCCGACACCCAGCCTTCGGCGCCGACGGCGATGCTCTCGACCACGACGTCGTCGAGGCCCGCGAACAGCACGAAGCGATCGCCGACCGCGTTGCGCAGGTCGATGAAGCGGCGCGTATCGCCCGACGAATCCTTGAAGCAGACGATGTTCTCGCAATCCTGCAGCGCGATCAGCACGTCGGGCGTCACGTCGTTCTTGTAGATCGGCGGGTTGTTGTAGACCATCACCGGCAGGTCGGTGCTCGTCGCGACCGCGCGGAAGTGCGCGGCGGTTTCGTGCGGCTTGGCCGAGTAGACCAGCGCGGGCATCACCATCACGCCGTCGACGCCGACGCGCTGCGCTTCGCGCACCGTGTTGCGCGCGAATTCGGTCGTGAATTCGGCGATCCCGGCGATCACCGGAATCTTGCCGCCTGCCGCGTCGCGGGCGGCCTCGATCACCTGGAGCTTCTCGCTCGTCGACAGCGACGTGTTCTCGCCGACCGTGCCGCAGACCACGAGGCCCGACACGCCGTCGTTCACCAGGTTCTTCACCACGCGGTGCGTGGCGTCGATGTCGAGGGAAAAGTCAGGCTTGAACTGGGTGCTGACGGCCGGGAAAACCCCGGTCCATTGAATGGCTTTGCGGCTCACTGAAATCTCCTACGTGTTTGTATCGGTCGGCCGACAGGCGTCGGTGTGGCAACCAGTATCGCCGCGCAAACGCCCATCACGCTTGAGTCGTATCGCGGAGCAAAATGACGAAATCGGCACAGCGGCCGGACGGCGCGGGAAGGGCGCTTCGCACTATGCCGATTTCGTCGTCGTCCTCATCGAAAAGCCACAAGCGGACGGACGCGCGACGGAGGAAGCTATGCTCCTTTCCCCACTTCGGACGGCTCATGATGAAGCGCATCCAGATCATCGATTCGCACACGGGCGGCGAACCCACTCGGCTCGTCGTGTCCGGCTTCCCCGCGCTCGGCAGCGGCACGATGGCCGAGCGCCGCGACGTGCTCGCGCGCGAGCACGACCGCTACCGCACCGCATGCATCCTCGAGCCGCGCGGCAGCGACGTGTTGGTCGGCGCGCTGCTGTGCGAGCCCGTGTCGCCCGATGCGGCGGCCGGCGTGATCTTCTTCAACAATAGCGGCTATCTCGGGATGTGCGGGCACGGCACGATCGGCGTCGTGCGCACGCTGCACCATATGGGGCGCATCGCGCCCGGCGTGCACCGGATCGAAACGCCGGTCGGTACCGTCGAGGCGACGCTGCACGACGACCTGTCGGTCAGCGTGCGCAACGTGCCCGCGTATCGCCATGCGAAGGGCGTCGCGCTCGACGTGCCGGGTTACGGCCCCGTGAAGGGCGACATCGCGTGGGGCGGCAACTGGTTCTTCCTGATCAGCGACCACGGGCAGCGCGTCGCCGGCGACAACGTCGCGGCGCTCACCGCGTATGCGTCGGCCGTGCGCGAAGGGCTCGAACGCGCGGGCATCACCGGCGCGAACGGCGGCGAGATCGACCATATCGAGCTGTTCGCCGACGATCCCGATCACGACAGCCGCAGCTTCGTGCTGTGCCCGGGCCTCGCGTACGACCGTTCGCCGTGCGGCACCGGCACGAGCGCGAAGCTCGCGTGCCTCGCGGCCGACGGCAAGCTCGCGCCGGGCGCCGTGTGGCGGCAGGCGAGCGTGATCGGCAGCGTGTTCCACGCGAGCTACGAAGAAGCCGACGGCGGGATCGTGCCGACGATCCGCGGCAGTGCGCACCTGAGCGCGGAAGCGACGCTCCTGATCGAGGAAGACGATCCGTTCGGCTGGGGTATCGCGCCGTGAGCGACGCGAAGACGGATGTCGTCGTGATCGGCGCCGGCATCGTCGGCGCCGCGTGCGCGCACGAACTCGCGCAGCGCGGGCTGCGCGTGCTCGTCGTCGACGACGCGAGCGGCGGGGCGACCGGCGCGGGCATGGGGCACCTCGTCGCGATGGACGACAACGCGGCCGAACTCGCGCTGAGCCATTACTCGATCGAACTGTGGCGCGCGTTGAGCGGCGAGATGCCCGAAGGCTGCGCGTACCGCAACTGCGGCACGCTGTGGCTCGCGGCCGATGCGCACGAGATGGATCTCGCGCGCGCGAAGCAGGCGGCGCTCGCCGCGCACGGCGTGGCCGGCGAACTGATCGACGCGGCGGCGCTCGCGCAACTGGAGCCGATGTTGCGCGCGGGCCTCGGCGGCGCGCTGAAGATTCCCGGCGACGCGATCCTCTATGCGCCCGTCACCGCGAACTGGCTGTTGCAGCGCGCGCCGCGCGTCACGTTGCGGCGCGACCGGGCCGTCGCGGTCGACGGCCCGAGCGTGACGCTCGCGAGCGGCGACACGCTGCGCGCGGAGCGGGTGGTCGTGGCGAACGGCGTTGCGGCGCGCACGCTGCTGCCCGAACTGCCGCTGCGCCCGAAAAAGGGCCATCTGCTGATTACCGACCGCTATCCGGGCCAGGTGTCGCACCAGCTCGTCGAGCTGGGTTATGCGGCGAGCGCGCATGCGAGCGACGGCACGTCGGTCGCGTTCAACGTGCAGCCGCGGCCGACCGGCCAGTTGCTGATCGGCTCGTCGCGCCAGTTCGACACCGAGGACGCGCAAGTCGAACCGCCCGTGCTTGCGCGCATGCTGCGTCGCGCGGTGGGCTATCTGCCGGACCTGGCCGACCTGAACGGCATCCGCGTGTGGACGGGGTTTCGTTCCGCGAGCCCCGACGGTCTGCCGCTGCTCGGCGAGCACCCGGCCCGGCCGGGCGTGTGGCTCGCGGTCGGGCATGAAGGGCTCGGCGTGACGACCGCGCCGGGCAGCGCGCGGCTCGTCGCCGCGCTGATGGCCGGCGAGCGGCCGCCCATCGATATCGAACCGTATTTGCCGGGACGCTTCCTGACCGCGTCCCCTGTAGCCGGAGTGCTGACATGAAACGACCCCCACGCTCACTTCGTTCGCTGTCGACCGGCGTTGGCGCTTCAGCGCTTACGCCGGTCCCATGCAAGGCGCCCCCCGTGGGGGCGGTCAGCCTCCTTGGGGCGGCCCGGCGGAGGCTGACATGATCATTCATCTGGACGGCCGCGCGCTGACGGTGGCCGACGGCGCGACCGTCGCGGCCGCCATTGCGGCGAGCGGCGACGACACGACGCGCGTGTCGTGCACGGGCGCGGCGCGCGCGCCGTTTTGCGGGATGGGCATCTGCCAGGAGTGCCGGATGACGATTGACGGGCGGCGCCGGCTGGCTTGCCAGACGTTGTGCCGCGACGGGATGCAGGTGGAGCGTACGCGATGAAACAGGAACGACTGAGCGTCGACATCGCGATCGTCGGCGCGGGCCCGGCCGGGCTGTCGGCCGCGCGGGCCGCCGCGCGAAGCGGTGCGACGGTGGCGATCGTCGACGACAATCCGCGCGCGGGCGGGCAGATCTGGCGACAGGGCGCAGCGGCCACGCCCGCGCCGGTCGCCACCGAGCGGCTCGCCATATTGCGGCAGCCGAACGTCACACATCTCGCGGCGACGCGCATCGTCGCCGAAACGCAGCCGGGCACGCTGCTGCTCGAAGACGACGAACGCGGGCTGCTGCTGGATTTCCGGACACTGATTCTCTGCTGCGGCGCACGCGAACTGCTGCTGCCGTTTCCGGGCTGGACGCTGCCGGGCGTCACCGGTGCGGGCGGCCTGCAGGCGCTGGTCAAGTACGGCCTCGACGTGCGCGGACAGCGCACGGTGATCGCGGGCAGCGGGCCGCTGCTGCTGGCGAGCGCGGCGACGGCCCGTCAGGCCGGTGCGCGCGTGTCGCACGTGCTCGAACAGGCAGCCTGGGGTGATGTGGCCGGCTTCGGCGCCGGGCTGTGGCGCTGGCCGTCGAAGCTCGCGCAGGCCGCGAAGCTCGTCACGGCTGCGTACCGGGCCGATGCGCACGTCGTCGAGGCGTTCGGCGACAAGCGGCTCGAACGCGTGCGGATCCGGCACGGCGACCGCGAGTTCGACGTCGACTGCGACCGGCTCGCGTGCGGTTTCGGCCTCGTGCCGAATACGGTGCTGCCGAGCCATCTCGGCTGCCGGATCGACAACGGCGCGGTAGCGGTCGATGCGCACCAGCGTACGAGCCGCGACGGGGTGTTTGCGGCCGGCGAGTGCACGGGCGTCGGCGGCAGCGAACTGGCGATGGTCGAAGGCGAGATCGCCGGCCATGCGGCAACCGGGCAGACGGCGCCGCTGGCTGCGCTCGTCGCGCGGCGCGCGCACTGGCAGGCGTTTGCGGACGCCGTGCGCGAACGGTTTGCGATCCGCGAGCCGGTCCGCCGGCTGGCGCGGCCCGATACGCTGCTGTGTCGCTGCGAAGACGTGCGTTTCGAGGCAGTCGTGCAAGCGCCGGGCTGGACGGCCGCGAAACTGCAGTCGCGTTGCGGGATGGGCGCATGCCAGGGCCGCGTGTGCGGTGCGGCTGCACAGGCATTGTTCGACTGGACGCCGCCGGTACCGCGCACGCCGCTCGTGCCCGCGCGGGTCGGCACGCTGATGCTGGACGGTACGGGCTCCTGCGACGGCGCGTGACGCATCGCGGCATCGCGGCATCGCGGCATCGCGGCATCGCGGAATCGCGGAATCGCGGAATCGCAACATCGCAACATCGCAACATCGCAACATCGCAACATCGCAACATCGCAACATCGCAACATCGCAACATCGCAACATCGCGGCCCGGTTGACACCGGGCCGCGTCATTCATTCCGCCGTCACTTTCTCCCATCCCCCGACCTGCGGCGCGGCACAGGCGCGCAGGCACTCGATCGTCGCGGCCACCGCCGCGCGATTCGCACTGTCGGGGTGCCAGTACATCGACACCGCGCCCTGGCCTTCGAGCTGCATCGGCAGGATCCGGATCGCGTTCAATTGCTCGAAGCGCTGCGCGGCACGATACGACGCGACACCGAGCAGGTCGGTGTTGTTCAGCAGCGTGAGGTTGAGGATCGACGAATTCGATTCGACACAGTGGGGCGGCCGAACGCGGCCGGCGGCCGTCAGCGCGGTCTCGAGCGCGTTGTGCACGGGCGTGCCCGACGGCCACACGATCCACGAACAGGCGAGCACGTCGTCCCAGCCGACCGACGCCGCACCGGCGAGCGCGTGGCCGGGCCGCGCGACGAACACGACCGGATCGACATACAGCGCTTCGGCATGCAGCAGCGGATCGACGGATGTCGACCCCGAGCGGCCCACGACGATGTCCAGTTCGCTGCGCGCGAGCTGCGGCATCAGCTGGTTCATCGTGCTTTCGGTGAGCCGCACCTGCGCGCGCGGCATCCGTTTGAGCAGTTGCGACACCGCGAGCGGCACCGTGTCGGCCGCCGCGACGCCTGACGTGCCGATCGTCACGAGGCCGCTGCCGCCTTCCCGCAGCGCGGCCATGTCGTCGCGCGCGACGTCGAGCTGCGCTTCGACGCGGCGCGCATGCTCGATCAGCGCTTCGCCGTAGGCGGTCGGCCGCAGCCCGCGCGCATGCCGTTCGAACAGCGGCAGCCCGACGTCCTCTTCCAGTTCCTTCAGCCATTTCGACAGCGCGGGCTGCGTGGTCGCGAGCGCCACCGCCGACTGGCTCAGGTTGCCGGTGCCGGCAAGGCTCAACAGTACCTGCAGATGCCGCAGTCGCAGCCGGTGGGTCCAGTCCATCGCATGCCTCGTCGCGAGAAGGTATATCCAGAATGATATGGATTAGATGATTTGACCATTTTACCGGGTATGTCTGGGTCGAATATAAATCTGCTGACGGACTGCAGCACGGTCCCCGACCCGACATAGCGCCGACGCCGATCGGCCGACTCCCAGGAGACATCATGACGACCCATCCGGACGCGTCGCGCGCCGCCTACTACGCACGGATCGCCGAGCAACGCCTGGCGCCGCTGTGGGAATCGCTGCACAACCTCGTGCCGAAATCCCCGCAGCCGGCCGCGCAGGCCGCGATCTGGAAGTACGCGCAGGTGCGCGACCTCGTGATGCAGGCCGGCAGCGTGATCAGCGCGGAAGAAGCCGTGCGCCGCGTGCTGGTGCTGGAGAACCCCGGGCTGCCCGGCAAGTCGAGCATGACGCCGAGCCTGTACGCGGGGCTGCAGCTGATCCTGCCCGGCGAGATCGCGCCGAGCCACCGGCATACGCAGTCGGCGCTGCGCTTCATCGTCGAAGGGCGCGGCGCGTGGACGGCCGTGAACGGCGAGCGCACGACGATGCATCCGGGCGACTTCATCATCACGCCGTCGTGGGCATGGCACGACCACGGCAACCCGTCGGCGGAAGCGGGCGGCGAGCCGGTCGTGTGGCTCGACGGGCTCGACATTCCGCTCGTCGCGCACCTCGATGCGGGCTTCGCGGAGAACTACCCGGAAGCCGTGCAGCCCGTGAATCGCCCGGAAGGCGATAGCCTCGCCCGCTTCGGTCACAACATGGTGCCGGTGCGGCATCGCGCGAGCGATCCGACGTCGCCGGTGTTCAGCTATCCATACGCACGCACCCGCGAGGCGCTCGACGTGCTGTACCGGAACGGCGAGCTCGATGCGTGGGACGGCGTGAAGCTGCGCTATGTGAACCCCGCGACGGGCGGCTGGCCGATGCCGACCATCGCCACCTTCATGCAGTTCCTGCCCGCCGGTTTCGACGGCCGCACGTACCGCAGCACCGACGCGACGGTCTACTGCGTCGTCGAGGGCAGCGGCACCGCGTTCATCGGCGGCAACGCATTCGGATTCGAGCCGCACGACATCTTCGTCGTGCCGTCGTGGGCGCCGGTGCGGCTGTCGGCGTCGTCCGACAGCGTGCTGTTCAGCTATTCCGACCGGCCCGTGCTGTCCGCGCTGAACCTGCTGCGCGAAGCGCGCGACTGACGCCGGCAGCGTTCAAGGATTCCGTTTTCCGCGCGCCGCCGCCGCGGTGCGCCCCCTTCATTCACATTCTGGCTGGAGCCATTGATGACTTTCGTTTTTCCGCCCGAAGCGCCCGTGGCGCTCCCCGTCGTCGGCAGCGATGCCCGGTTCGCGGTACGCCGCGTTTATTGCGTCGGCCGCAATTACGCGGCCCACGCGCGTGAAATGGGCTTCGATCCCGATCGCGAGCCGCCGTTCTTCTTCTGCAAGCCGGCCGATTCGGTCGTGCCGGTCGCGTACGGCGAAACGCTCGATCTCGCGTATCCGTCGCAGACGCAGAACTATCACTACGAAGCCGAACTCGTCGCGGTGATCGGCAAGGGCGGGGCGGACATTCCGCTCGAACGCGCGCTCGAACACGTGTGGGGCTATGCGGTCGGCCTCGACATGACGCGCCGCGACCTGCAGATGAAGATGCGCGAAATGGGCCGGCCGTGGGAGATCGGCAAGGCGTTCGACCGCTCGGCGCCGATCGGCCCCGTGCATCCGGCGAGCGACGTCGGTCATTTCGAGCACGGCGGCCTGTGGCTGACCGTCAACGGCACGACGAAGCAGAAGAGCGACGTGTCGCACCTGATCTGGTCGGTCGCGGAAACGGTGGCCGACCTGTCGAGGTTCTTCCGCCTCGAACCGGGCGACGTGATTTTCACGGGCACGCCGGAGGGTGTCGGCGCGGTGGTGGCGGGCGACGTGATGAAGGTCGGCGTCGAGCGGCTCGGCGAACTGACCGTGCGCGTGGTCTGACGCATCTTCCCCGAAAGGCGACATCGTGCAACTGCATAGCTTCTTCAACAGTTCGACTTCCTACCGGGTGCGCATCGCGCTCGCGCTGAAAGGGCTGCCGTACGACACGCTGCCCGTGAACATCCGCACCGGCGAGCATCGCGACGCGGCTTACGTCGCGAACGTGAACCCGTCCGCAGCGGTGCCGGCGCTGATCGACGGCGATTTCGGCCTCGGCCAGTCGCTCGCGATCCTCGATTACCTCGACCAGATCCAGCCGACGCCGCGACTGATTCCGCTCGAACTGCGGCATCGTGCGCGCGTGCTGGAACTCGCGGCGCTGATCGCCTGCGACATCCATCCGGTCAACAACCTGCGCGTGCTGCGCTATCTCGACAGCGAGCTGAAGGTCACGGCCCAGCAGAAGGCCGCGTGGTACCGGCACTGGGTCGCGGAAGGGATGGCCGGCGTCGAGCGGCTGCTCGCGCGCGCGGACGACGGCCCGTGGTGCTTCGGCGACGCGCCGACGCTGGCCGACGTGTGCCTCGTGCCGCAGGTCGCGAACGCGCTGCGGATGGATTGCGACCTGAGCGCGTATCCCCGCAGCCTCGCGGTGTACGAATACGCGCGGCACGAGCCGGCGTTCGACGCGGCGCAGCCGCAGCGGCAACCGGATTACGTCGCGTAACACGAAGCAGGAGACAAAGATGGGCGAGACACAAGACAACGGCCGGCGCGTGCTGGTGATCGGCGGCGGCATCGGCGGGCTCGCGGCAGCGCTCGCGCTCGCGCGCCAGGGCATCCGCGTGAAGCTGCTCGAACAGGCGGAGCAGATCGGCGAGATCGGCGCGGGGATTCAGCTCGCGGCGAACGCGTTCAACGCGCTCGATGCGCTGGGTGTCGGCGAGGCCGCGCGCAGCCGGGCCGTGTTCACCGACTGGCTGCAACTGATGGATGCGGTCGATGCGCGCGAGGTTGCGCGCATCGATACGGGCGCCGCGTACCGCGAGCGCTTCGGCAATCCGTATGCGGTGATTCATCGAGCGGACATTCACCTGTCGATCTACGAGGCGGTCAAGGACCATCCGCTGATCGAGTTCCGGACGAGCACGCAGGTGTGCGGGTTCGAGCAGGACGGCAACGGCGTGACCGTGACCGACCAGCACGGCGAACGTTATCGCGCCGATGCGGTGATCGGCTGCGACGGCGTGAAATCCGCGATCCGCCAGGCGCTGATCGGCGATGCGCATCGCGTGACGGGCCACGTCGTGTATCGCGCGGTGGTCGATGTCGACAACATGCCGAAGGATCTGCAGATCAATGCGCCGGTCGTGTGGGCCGGCCCGCATTGCCATCTCGTTCACTATCCGCTGCGCGGCGGGCGGCAGTACAACCTCGTCGTCACGTTCCACAGCCGCGAGCAGGAAACCTGGGGCGTGCGCGAGGGCAGCAAGGAAGAAGTGCTGTCGTACTTCGACGGCATTCATCCGCTGCCGAAGCAGATGCTCGACCGGCCGACGTCGTGGAAGCGCTGGGCGACCGCGGACCGCGATCCGGTCGAGCGCTGGAGCGAGGGCCGCGCGACGGTGCTCGGCGACGCCGCGCATCCGATGACGCAATACATTGCGCAGGGCGCGTGCCAGGCGCTCGAGGACGCGGTGACGCTCGGCGCGGCCGTCGCGCGGGCCGACGGCGATTTCGAGGCCGCGTTCGCGCTGTACGAACGCGTGCGGATTCCGCGCACCGCGCGCGTGCTGTATTCGGCGCGCGAGATGGGGCGGATCTATCACGCGAAGGGCGTCGAGCGGCTGGTGCGCAACGGGCTCTGGGTCGGCCGTACGCAGGCGCAGTTCTACGACGCGCTCGACTGGCTGCACGGCTGGCGCGCGGAGGACTGCCTGACGCCGGCTGCGTGACGCAGCTCGGCGAGCCCGATTCCGGCGGCGCGCAATTCAACGACACGACGCGCGACCGCCTTCCTGGAGGAGACATCACCATGACCGATACGCTGTCCATCGACGTCAGCGAATGGATCGACCGGCACCGCGTTGCGCCGTTTCAGGCCGCGATCGTCGTCCTGTGCTTCCTGATCGTCGCGATCGACGGTTTCGATACCGCTTCGATCGGTTTCATCGCCCCAGTCATTCGCGCGGAATGGGGCCTGTCGCCCGCGCAGCTCGCCCCGGTGTTCGGCGCGGGGCTCGCGGGGCTGATGGCCGGCGCGCTCGTGTTCGGGCCGTTCGGCGACCGGTTCGGCCGCAAGCGCCTGCTGCTCGCATGCGTCGCGTGCTTCGGCATCGCGAGTGCCGCGTCGGCGAGCGCGGGCGGCCTGACCGAGCTGATCGCGTGGCGTTTCGTGACCGGGCTCGGGCTCGGCGGCGCGATGCCCAATGCGATCACGCTGACGTCCGAGTACTGCCCGGCCCGGCGCCGTTCGCTGCTGGTGACGACGATGTTCTGCGGCTTTACGATCGGCTCCGCGCTCGGCGGGCTCGCGGCCGCCGCGCTGATCGAGCACCACGGCTGGCGCGCGGTGCTCGTCGTCGGCGGCGCGGCGCCGCTGCTGCTCCTGCCGGTGCTCGCATGGCGGCTGCCGGAATCGGTGCGCTATCTCGTCGATCGGCACGCGCCTTCCGCGCGGATCGCGGCGATGCTGGGCCGCATCGCGCCGGATCCCCGGCTTTCGAACGCGTCGTTCACCGCGCCCGCCGGCAAGCCGGCCGGATCGCCGCTTGGCCGCCTGTTCGGCCCCGATCTGTTGCGCGGCACGCTGCTGCTGTGGCTCACGTTCTTCATGAGCCTGCTCGTCATCTACCTGCTGTCCAGCTGGCTGCCGACGCTGCTGCGCACGACCGGCGCGACGCTGCGGACGGCCGCGCACGTGACCGCGATGTTCCAGGTCGGCGGCACGCTCGGCGCGATCGTCCTCGGCTGGCTGATGGACCGTTTCGACCCGCATCGCGTCCTGGCCTGCAGCTACGCGGCGGCCGGCGTGTTCGTCGCCGCGATCGGCGTGGTTGCCGCGTCGCCGTGGGGCGCCGCGCTTGCCGTGTTCGCGGCCGGTTTCTGCGTGTCGGGTTCACAGGTCGGCGCCAATGCGCTGTCGGCCGCGTTCTATCCGACCGAGTGCCGCACCACCGGTGTGAGCTGGGCGAACGGGATCGGCCGTGGCGGTTCGGTCGTCGGATCGATGGCGGGCGGTGCGATGCTGGCGATGGGCGTGCCGTTGTCGACCGCGTTTGCGGTCGTCGCGGCACCGTGCGTGATCGCCGCGATCGCGGTGCTCGCGCTCGGCGCGGTTCGTGCCGGTGCGGCGCGCGTGCCCGCCGCGAAGACGATGGCGGGCGAACGGGCCTGAGCGAAGGAGGGCGCCAGGCCGTCCGTCGGCAGACGGGGAGACGCAACATTATATAAATCAATATAATATTGATTTTTTAATTGTCTCCCAGTGCCGATGAACGACGATCTTTCCGCCGGGTTTCCGGAACCCGACCAGATGCGCGCGGCCGCCGAATCGGCCTGCGCGCTGCTCAAGGTGCTGTCGAATCCCGACCGGTTGATGCTGCTCTGCGAGCTGTCCCAGGGTGAGCGCTGCGTGAGCGATCTCGAGGCAGCGCTGGACATCCGTCAGCCGACGCTGTCCCAGCAGCTCGGCGTGTTGCGCGACAACGCGCTGGTCCGCACGCGCCGCGACGGCAAGAACATCCACTACTCGCTCGACAGCCCCGCCGCGATCGCGGTGATGGGCGTGCTGTACGAACAGTTCTGCGGCCCGGCCGCGAAGGGGCGGCGCGATGCAGCTTGATGCGCTTCATTTCACGCCGTGGCTGTCGCTGGCGGGCGGCGTGCTGATCGGGCTCGCCGCCGCGTGGCTCGTTGCGTTCAACGGCCGGATCGCTGGCATCAGCGGTATCGTCGGCGGCTTGCTCACGGCACGCGCCGGCGAACGCGGCTGGCGCGCCGCGTTCGTCGCCGGGCTGGTCGCGGCGCCGCTTGCGATGCGCGTCGCAGGGAACAGCCTGACGCCGCAGGTCGATGCGGGCTGGTTCGAACTGGTGGCGGCCGGGCTGCTGGTCGGGATCGGCACGCGGTACGCGGGAGGCTGCACGAGCGGCCACGGCGTGTGCGGGATGTCGCGCGGCGCGCTGCGTTCGGTGGTCGCGACTGCGGTCTTCATGGTCGCGGGCTTTGCGACCGTATTCGTGCGACGGCACGTGCTGGGAGGCTGACATGCAGGCAGGATTCGCGTTTCTGGCGGGGCTGCTGTTCGGCGTCGGCCTCATCGTGTCGGGCATGGCCAATCCGCAGAAGGTGCTCGGCTTTCTCGACTTGGCGGGCCGCTGGGATCCATCGCTCGCGTTCGTGATGGCCGGCGCGACCGGGGTGGCCGTGTTCGCGTTCGCATGGGCGAAGCGCCGGACGCGGTCATGGCTCGGCCTGCCGATGCAGTTGCCGGCCCTGCGGGCGATCACCGTGCGCCTGGTTGCCGGAAGTGCCGTGTTCGGCATCGGCTGGGGGATCGCCGGGTTCTGCCCGGGGCCCGCGATCGTGTCGATCGGCTTCGGGTCGGCGAAGGGGATCGGGTTCGTCGTCGCGATGCTGGCCGGGATGGCGGTATTCGAGTGGTTCGAACGGCGCAGAAACGTGCGGTGATGGCGTGACCGCCGCATGCCGGAGGCGCGCTGCGGCGGTTGCGCCGGTGGTCAAGGTCGGTCGATCCGCATGAGCACGGCCCTACCGGGTCGTGCCGGATATCCATCGGCTGATGCGGCGTGACGCTCCTCCATGACACCACGGCAAGTTTCCATGTCACGAATGCTCGTGTACACGACGGCCGCCGCGCATCCTCCCGGACAGCCGGCGCAGGATCGCGCGCCATGCCACGAGCCAGCCGCTCCGGCTTGCCGGTTCCACGACGGCCGTGCTGACCGCGCCCGCGCCGCTGGCCGACAGCGCCACGTGGCCGGCCGTCTCGAGCGTCAGGCATTCCCCTTCGTCGAGCAAGCGGCGGATGTGCCGCGGCGCGTCGGGCAGCCAGTCGAGCCCGCCGTGGCGCAGCGTGACCGCAAGCGCGCCGTCCAGCACGATCAACTGGCTGCCCTTGTCGAACCACGCAAAGTGGCTTTGGCCGGCGTCGAGCCGGATGTGATGCGTTCGCATGGCGATTCCCTTTGCGGTTGCGCGGCCTCGCGACGGCGAGGCGACAGCGTGCAGTCAGGTTAGGGAAACGGGCACCGGCACGACAGATTCAGGGGACGGGAATCTGTTGCGGTGCAGACGACGATTTTGCGCCGCTGTATCGGTGGGTTTCCCCGGAATCTGTATCTGGCGTGCCATCGGCCGCGCGGGCACGATCGCCTGCATGACGCCTTTCACCGATTCATCCCGCCCACCGTTGCCGATGGACGGCGAGCCGCTTTACGAGCGGCTCGCCGAGCATTACCGCCGCATCATCGCGGCCGGCACGCTGTCGCCCGGCGACCGGATGCCGTCGGTGCGGGCATTCATGGCACAGCACGGCGTGAGTCTGTCGACCGCGATTCAGGCGTTCCGGCGGCTCGAGGATACGGGCTGGTGCGAGGCGAAGCCGCGCTCCGGCTACTTCGTGCGGCGCCGCGCGGCTGTCGCGCTCGAAACGCTGCCGGAAAGCGACGGGCCGCCGCTGAGCGTCGAGCCGCCGTTCGCGGGCCTGCACGAGCGCGTGTCGCGTGTGATCGACCGCGCCAACGCGACGCCCGATGCGCTGAATCTCGGCGGCGCGTCCGCGCTGGCCACGCTGTATCCGGCCGAGCCCCTGCAGGCGCTCGCGATCCGGTTGTTGCGGCGCAAGCCTACCTTGCTGACCGATGCGGGGCCCGTCGGCGGTTCGCCCGAGTTCCGGCAGACGATGGCCAAGCGCGCGCTGTCGTATGGCGTGACGGTGACGCCGGACGACGTGATGTCGACGAGCGGCGGCGTCGATGCCGTGAATCTCGCGTTGCGTGCGGTCGCACGCCCCGGCGACACGATCGCGATCGAATCGCCCGCGTTCTTCGGCCTGATCCAGTTGCTCGAAAGCCTCGGCTTGCGCGCCCTCGAAATCCCGGCCAGCCCGACGACCGGCCTGTCGATCGAGGCGCTCGAAGTGGCGCTGACCGCGTATCCGGACATTCGTGCCGTGGTGGTCGTGCCGAACCTGCAGAACCCGCTCGGCTGCGTGATGCCCGACGGGCGCAAGGCCGCGCTCGTCTCGCTCTGTTCGCGGCACGGCGTGGCCGTGATCGAGGACGAGCCTTATCGCGAACTCGTCGAGGCGCCGCAGGCGGTCAAGCCGGTCAAGGCATGGGACCGCGACGGCACGGTGATCTACTGCCCGTCGTTCAACAAGGTGCTGGCCCCCGGGATGCGGCTCGGCTGGATAAGCGCGGGGCGCTGGCACGCGCGCGTGAAGATGCTGAAATTCGCGCACAGCCGGCACAACGCCGCGTTGCTGCAGGCTGTTGCGGCCGAATTCGTCGGTTCGGGCGCGTTCGATCGCCATCTGCGCCGGTTCCGCGAACAGCTGCGCGTGCAGCGCGACGTGACGATTGACGCGATTGCACGGCATTTCCCGGCCGGAACCCGGATGAACCAGCCGCCGGGCGGGATGCTGCTGTGGATCGCGTTGCCGGACGGCGTGCGCTCCGAGGCGCTGTTCGATGCCGCGCTGGCGCACGGGGTCAGGATCGCGCCCGGGGCGATCTTCTCGAATTCCGACCGCTTCGACGGCTATATCCGGCTCGCTTGCACGCGCGTGTTCGATGCGGCGCACGAAGCGGCGTTCGAAACGCTCGGCCGCCTCGTGCGGGAAGCCATGGCGCCCAGGTAGGCGCGGTGGCCGCCGGCCGGGCTTGCGAAACCGCAAGCGCACTGGCTTTCCGGGCCATCGACGCAGCCAGCCGCCGCCATTTCATCGGCTGGCCGAGTGTGTGGCGAGGTGCTGGCGGATCAGCGACAGGTAACGATCGCCGACCGAGAAATCGCGCGCGGCGCGTGGCCGTTCGGCCTGGCGCAGCGTGGCCGGTGCGCTCATGCCCAGATAACGGCAAACGGCGGACGGGAAGGGCTTGCGTGTATGCCCGAGCTGGCGAGCCGCGCGCTCGACGCGGGCGTCGCCGACCTGGGCGCGGAGCCATGCCAGCACCTGGCGATCGGCGTCGTTGACGATACGAACGAGTTGTTCCATCACGCACCTCACTGTTCATAAATACAGTGCTGTAAATATAACCAGTGTTTTGGGCGACCGCAAGCGGGTGCACGCGCGGCTGGCCGTTCGGCCAGGATCAGCGAGCCGGCGCGGCGGTGCGCGTGACCCGGGCAACAGCGGCCGCAGGGGCGACCGGAGCAGCGGGCGCCGCGGAGGCGGTGCCCCCCGTATAGCGCGCGTCGGTCAGCGTGCCGAGGAACGCGACGATGTCGTCGATCTCCGCGTCGGTCAGCGCGGGCGGCGTGCCGGGCCGGCGGTTCATCGGCGTCGAATTGACGTTGATGTTGCCGCGATAGACGGCCGGCACATCGTCGAACGTTCCGGCCCCGTGATACCAGAAGCCCGGGTCGGTCGAGCGCGTGTTGTAGAACGCGACCGCGTCGCGCAGCGTCGTGAACACGCCGTTGTGCATGAACGTCTGCTTGAGCGCGACGTTGCGCAGCCCCGGTGTGCGCAGGTAGCCGCACCATTGCGTCGGCTCGGGCCAGCGCAGCCGCCGGGCGGTGTCGCACAGCCCGTTGTCGAAATGACGCGGATCGCGGTTCGCCGGCAGCGCGCGGTTGCGCGGCACCGCGATCGCGTCGTAGCCGAAATCGGTGAAGAGCGAACGCTCCGGTCGGCTCGACGTCTCCGACAGCGTGTGGCAGCTCGTGCAGTTGCCCTTGTCCGGATTCCGGAACAGCGCGAGGCCGCGCATCTCGGCCGGCGCGAGCGGCTTGCGCGTGCGCAGGAACACGTCGAAACGCGACGTGAACGGCGCCATCTCGTCGCTCTGCAGATAGGCCTCGACGGCCAGGCCCAGCGCCCGCACCAGTTGCCCGGGGTCGCGCCGCACCGACGCGCCGAAGTGAGCGGCGAGATCGGGCGCGAGTTCGGTTGCGTCCACCTTGCGCAGCAGCGCGGCCGGCGACCGGTTGTTCATCTCGTTCGGATCGAACAGCGGCCCGCGGATCTGCTCGGCGAGCGTATCCGCGCGGCCGTCGCTGAACAGGCCGCCGAACGGCGACGGTGCGGGCGCGTCGTCGTCCTGGTAGAAGTGGCGGCGCGGCACGTAGCGCACATAGAGCAGCGACGGCGCGTTGCGCTGGCTGAAACGCCCGGGACGGCTGCCTTCCGGCACGCCGGGCCCCGCGAGCGAGGCGGCCGACAGCGTCGGCGCGAACGCGCGGCCCGGGTCGTGGCAGCCCGCGCACGACATGCCGCGCGGCTCGGACAGCCGTGAATCGAAGAAGATCCGGCGGCCGAGCGCGACGAGCGTCGGGTCGGGCGCGAAGCGCGCGGTCGCCGCATCGATCTTGCCCGTCACCTGCGGCGTGCCGTTGCCGATCGTGCCGACGACTCGCGACGGCGGCGCACCGGGAAGCAGGACGGTTTCGGCCGGCGCGGCGTGCGCCGCGAGCGTCAGGCCCGCGAGCACGGCAGCGGCCAGCGTGCGCAGCGTTTGCCGGCCGCGCGCATGGCGGCCGTCACATCGAACTCCTTCACTCACGGCGCGATGAACCCCGTCTTGTCGCAGGCGAGCGTCCTGCCCGACTGGTTGCACGACGCGAGCAGCTTGCCGGCCGCCGAATACGCGTGGAAGACCCAGCCCGTCGCCGGGGCGGCCCGGCGTTCCATCATCAGGAAGCCGAAGCTGTTGTTGTGCGACAGCCGCTCGATCACGGCGCCCGGTGCCGGTGTCAGGCCGGCCGGGAACGGGTCGGGCAGCGCGACGTCGAGATTGTCGCCGCCGTTGCCGGACACGATCGTCGCCGGGTGCCCGGACGAGAAGTTGATCGCCTGGAAATCGTGCACGTGCCCGTGCAGCGCCACGTGCACGCCGGGCGGGTAGTACGCCTGGGCGTTGAGGCTCGACATCACCGACTGCAGCGCGAGGTTGCCGGGCGCGGGCGTGCTGCCGGCGATCGGCGCGAACGCGAGGATCGGATGGTGGTTCGTGAAGATCGTCGTCGTCATGCCGGCCGTCGACGCGAGCGCGGCGACCGTCTGGAACTGCTTCTGGTAGATGCCGAACTGCGCGTCGGTCGTCTTGAGCGGCGTGCGGCCGACCTTCGCGGTGTCGAACACGATCACCTGCGAGCCGCCGCCGAGCGATACCGCATAGGGTTCCGAATAGTTCGCGTTGTTGTCGTTGGCCGGATCGTCGCACGAGCGCGCGGCCGAATACGGGCGCGGATCGAGGAAGCGGAACCAGCCCTGGCCCGCGCGTGCGCATTCCTCGTGGTTGCCGCGCACGACGACCCACGGGGCCTTCGCGAGCAACGGCGCGGCCGGGCGGAACAGGTCGGCCTGCCATGTATCCCAGCCGTAGCCCCACGGGCTGTCCTTGCAGCCGGCGATGTCCGGCGGGCATGCGTTTTCGCGGTAGTGGTAGTCGCCGATGTGCATCACCAGGTCGGGCGACAGCTTCGCGACGCTGGCCGCGATCGTGTCGAGCGGCCAGACCGTCGCGTCGTTGCACGCCTGCCATGCGTTGTCGGCCTTCTTCATGCGGCAGCCGGTGTCGGCGATGATCGCGATGCGTTGCGGCTGCACCTTCGGCAGCGGCAGCGTGCGGCCCGCGACGCTCGCCGCCAGCGCGCCGGCCGGCAGCGTCGCCTCGCAGACGGACACCGGGAAGCTCGACGGCTTCGAATCGGACGGATCGCTGGCGGTCGGCCGCTGGGCGATGGTCGCGGCGCCCGCGCGCAGGGACATGCGCGACAGCTTGCCGTCGACGCTCAGTTGCGGGCACAACGGATCGCTGGCCGACGCGGGGGTGTAGTTCGTGATGACGCGCGCGATCGCCTGGTTCGTATCGCCGATCTCGACCCATGCGGCCTGGACGTTGACCGACGCACTCGCCGGATCGTCCGGCGAATCGATGTGGTTCGAGCACGCGGACAGCGCGGCGAAAGCAACAAGGGGAGCGCAGCGGACGAGCAGGGCGCGCGGGAGGAGTCGTCGCATGGGAGGCACCGTAGGAAAGTCGTCGACGATACGCAACATGAATGTAAGAAATATGAAAAACGGGGCGCGACGGAGGGTTCGCGCGCGGGCCGGGCGTCGACGTTGCGGCGGCGGGTCGCGGCCACGGGGGCTTGACTTCAAGCCGGCTTGAAGCAGCAAAGTGCGATGCACGATCAATGAACCGGAAAGGGAATCGACGATGGAAACCAGACGTCCCAATGACGAACAATCCGCGCTTTGGAACGGCCCGTCAGGGCGCGCCTGGGTCGAGACGCAGGCGCTGATCGACCGGATGTTCGAGCCGTTGGAGCGGTTGCTCGTGGAGGCGGTTGCCACGTCGTCCGCGCGCAGCGTGCTCGACGTCGGCTGCGGCACGGGCGCGGTCACGGTTGCGATCGCGCGGCGGCTCGGCGCGCATGCGCAATGCACGGGTATCGATATCTCGGCCCGGATGATCGACGCCGCGCAGGCGCGAGCCGAACGCAGCGGCGTCCACGCCCGCTTCGTGCGTGCCGATGTGCAGACGCACGCGTTCGAGCCCGCGAGCGTCGACCTGATCGTGTCGCGCCTCGGCGTGATGTTCTTCGACGATCCGGTTCGCGCGTTCGCGAATCTGCGCCATGCGGCGCGGCCGGATGCGCGGATGCGGTTCGTCGCATGGCGCAGCGCGGCAGACAATCCGTTCATGACGATCGCCGAGCGGGCCGCGGCGCCGTTGCTGCCGAACCTGCCCGCACGGCGGCCCGGCGCGCCGGGGCAGTTCGGCTTCGGCGACCGGCAGCGGATCGCGTCGGTGCTGGCGGACAGCGGCTGGGCGGACGTGGCGATCGAGCCGGTCGAACTGGCGTGCGCGCTGCCCGCGTCCGCGCTGGACGACTACATCACCCGGCTAGGCCCGGTCGGGCTGGCGTTGCTGGAAGTGGACGACGCAACGCGGCGGCGCGTGGTCGACACGATGCGTGCCGCATTCGAGCCTTACGTCGACGGCGCGGATGTGCGTTTCGACGCGGCATGCTGGCTCGTGACGGCGCGTGCACCGTCCGTGTGACACGTTGCGGCGAGGAAGCGGATCGGGGAAGGGGCGGCCGCTTCGCCCCGCGCGACGTCGTTCGCGCGGGACGTGGCCGGGCCGCATGACATACGCACGTCAGCGTCGCCGCGCGCGCAGCATCAGCCACGCGCAACCGCCGGCGACCAATGCGAGACCGAGCAGGACGGCTTCGACGCCGAGCGCGAACCCGGGCGGCATGTCTCCGGTGTCCGGCATCGGCGACAGGTTGATGCCCATCGCGACGGCGCCGCCGGCGAGCAGCGCCGCGCAGACGATCCAGTAGACCTTGCCGCGCGGCGCCGCGGCGCGGATCCGCCACAGCGCGATGCCGGCTCCGCCGAGATAGAGCACGGCGAGCGTGCCGAGCGCGATGACGTCGGAGGCGCGGCTTTGCAGGAGCCCGGTCATCGTGCGGCTCCGTCGGGCGTGGCAGGCCGCCGCGGCGCGATAAAGACGGCGGGCAGGGTCATTCGGCCTCCGTCGCATGCCCCGGCGCGCGGCTCAGCAGATGCGTGCGCTTGTCGGCCGCGAGCGACACGTAGCGTTCGTACTGGCGCAACACGTCGGCGATCACTTCGTCGCCGCGCAGGTATTCGACGTCGTAGCCGAGCCGCCCGTCCTCGAAGAACGTGACGATCCCGTACACGTGGGCCCGTGCCGCTTCCGGCCCGGCCGTCTCGCGCACGAGGAACGCGGCTGCGGATTTCACCGTCACGCGCACGCCGTACACGAAATCGCGGTGGTCGGCGGTCGGCACGGTGAGGCGCACGGCGTCGTCGCTGTCGCGCTGCACGTGCGCATCGACGCCGCTCGCGCGCAACTCGTCGGCGACTTTGCGCAGCGCCGGCTCGACCGTTTCGGCGACGAACTGGCGTGCTTCGGCTTCGGTCGTCTGCCGCAGGATGTGCGTCAGGCGGTGGCGCCAGTGCTGGCCGGTCCAGAAGCTCGTCGCGGGCGCGACGTCCTGCGAATAGTGCACGCGGTCGGCCGCGAGCCCGCGCCACAGCCCGTAGCAGAGCGCGATCATGATGATCGCGACCGGCAGCGCGGCGATCAGCGTCATCGCCTGCAATGCGCCGAGCCCGCCTGCGACGAGCAGCACCGCGGCCGTCACGCCGAGCAGCGCGGCCCAGAACAGCCGTTGCCAGACGGGCGAGTGCGCGTGGCCGCGCGTCGCGATCTGGTCGATCACGAACGCGCCCGAATCGGCGGACGTGACGAAGAACACCGCGATCAGCACGATCGCGGCGATCGACAGCCCTTGCGACAGCGGCAGGAAATCGAAGAAGCGGAACAGCAGCGCGTCGACATTGGTGGCCGTCTGCGCGAGCGCGCCGGCCGCGCCATGCGTATCGAGCCAGATCGCGCTGTTGCCGAACACGGTCATCCACACGAGGTTGAACGCGGTCGGCACGAGCAGCACGCCGATCACGAACTGGCGGATCGTGCGGCCGCGCGAGATGCGTGCGATGAACATGCCGACGAACGGCGACCACGACACCCACCATGCCCAGTAGAGGATCGTCCAGCCGCCGAACCAGCCTTCCTCGCGCGGCGACGCATACGCGTACGTGCGGAACGACAGGTCGACGAGGCTCGACAGGTACTGGCCGATGTTGTCGCCGAGCGCGCGCAACAGGAACGCCGTCGGGCCCGTGACGGCCACGAACGCGAGCAGCAGGAACGCGAGCAGCAGGTTCAGTTCGGACAGCCGCCGCACACCCTTGTCGAGGCCGCTCGCGGCCGACAGCCCTGCGAGGATCACGACGAGCGCGACGAGCCCGATGCGAAATGCATTGCTGCCCGTATCCCAGCCGGCGACCGTATGCAGGCCCGCGCTGATCTGCATCACCCCGTAGCCGAGCGTCGTCGCGATGCCGGCGACCGTGCCGACCAGCGCGAACGCGTCGACCGTGTGGCCGATCCAGCCGTTGATGCGCTCGCGCAGCACCGGATACAGCCCCGAGCGGAGCGTCAGCGGCAGGTTGTAGCGGAAGCCGAAGTACGCGAGCACGAGCCCCATCAGCCCGTAGATTGCCCACGCGTGGAAGCCCCAGTGGAAGAAGGTCATCAGCATCGCCTCGCGGGCAGCGGCGGGCGTGCCGGGGTCGACGGTCGGCGGCTTCAGGAAGTGCTGCATCGGCTCGCCGACGCCGAAGTACATGAGGCCGATGCCCATGCCGGCCGCGAACAGCATCGCTGTCCACGACACGAAGCTGAATTCGGGTTCGGCATCGTCGGGGCCGAGCCGGATGTTGCCGAAGTCGCTCGCGGCGATCAGCACGAGAAACACGAGGAAGCCGGTGACGGCGAGCACGTAGAACCAGTCGAAGCGCGCGACGACCCATTGCTGGCCGGCGGAGAACAGCGCGCCGGCTTCGCTCGGGAGCAGTGCGCACACGACGAGCAGTGCGCCGATGACCGCGAGCGCGGGCAGGACGACCTGCGGCTTGAATGTCGTGCGGGGCGAGGGGCGGGAATCTGGCATGGCTGGCATCCAGTTGTGGGCGCAACGAGGCGCGACGCCGCCCGGCGCGCGTGTCGCGCGTCGGACCCTGATACGGCGTGCGTCGAGTGTACCGCGGTGTCAGGACTGCAAGAAGGGGTATGCAGGAGGGTTTAACCTGACGAATTGTAAGGTGTCGAGGGGATCGAGAAAACCCGTGCAGTTTGCGCGGCGCGCGGACGGGGCGCCGAAAACGCCCCGAAGCGGCTGCGTATCGGGTGCCCGGACAGCACGCGAGGCATCCGAGCAATGCGTGTCGCCCGGGGCAGGGGCAGCGCGCCGAAGGCGCTGCCGCGATGGCTCAGAACGTGACGGCGATGCCGGCCATGCCGACGAACTGGCCGTGCGTCGTCGAAGGCGTGAGCTGCTGCGAATCGCCGACGATCGGCGCCGCGTCGATCACGTGGCCGGCACCTTGCGCACCGAGCGTCCGGCCGCTCGAATGCGTGTACGCCTGCAGCGCATAGAGCGTCGTGCGCTTCGACAGGCTGTACGACTCCTTCAGCGAATACTGCTGGTAGCGGGCCGCGCTGTCGATGCCGTTCGCCTTCGACGCGAGCGTGTACGCGAACGCGCCGGCCACCGAGAATGCCGGCGTGAAGCGGTATGCGGCGAGCGCGCCGTAGGTGTTGAACACGGCCGTGTCCGTGAACGCGGAGCCGTTGCCGGGCAGGTACTTCACGTTCGAATAGTTGACGCCCATCGTCAGGTTGCCGAGCGTGTAGTTGCCGGCCGCCGCGACCTGCTCGACGGCCTTCGCGGTCAGGTAGCCCTGGTTCAGCACGGACACCGCGAAGCTGCCCGACGCGGCGGTCGCCGGATTCAGGAAGCCTGCCGACGAGCCCGAGCTGTTGATGCGCAGGTAGCCGGCCGCGACGCCGATCGGCCCGTTCGCATAACGCAGTGCGGCGCTGAACGTGTTGCCCTTGCCGGTCGCGCCGGCAATGCCGCCGAATGCGTACATCGCGCTCGCGGTCAGTCCGGCGAAGGTCGGCGACGTATAGGTAACCGAATTGTTCACGCGGATCGTCGTGTCGAGGCCGTCGATGTCGCCCGGGTGCGCGCCTGTCGCACCGGTCAGCCAGCTGCTCGATGCATACGGGCCGACGAACAGGAAGTAGGGCGTGTACTGGCGGCCGGCCGTCATCGTGCCGTAGCGATCGTTGCGCAGGCCGACGAAGGCCTGGCGATTGAATATCAGGCCGGCGGCGGATTGCGCGCCGTTGTTCAGGTTGAAGCCGGACTGCAGGTCGAAGATCGCATGCGTGCCGCCGCCCAGATCCTCGTCGCCGCGCAGCCCGAACTTCGACGCATACAGGTTGCCGTCGCGCATGTAGAGGTTCGAATGGCCCTGCTGGTTGTTCACGTACGCGAGCGAATCGTCGACGACGCCGTACAGCGTCACGCTGCTCTGCGCATGGGCGGCGGTCGCGCCGAGCGATGCGGTCGACAAAATCAGGATTGCATAGCGGTTGACGGGTGCTTTCATTGTCGATCTCCGGATCTCTTCATCTTTTCAAGGTGGGCGGGAGGCTCGATCGCCTCCTCTGTGGCGGGCGGTGGGCCGCATGAACGGCCCGCCCGATCGGGTTTGCTTCAGTTGTCGAAGGCGACGACGATGCGGCGCCAGGTACCGCTCTGCGCATCCTGTTCGACGCGGGCGCCGCGCACGGCGACCGCGCCTTGCACCGACGCGGGCAGCAGGATCTCGACGCGGTCGGCCGGGCGTGCCGGGCGGCCGTCCCAGCGCACCGACACGCCGAGCACGCCCGACGCCTCGCGGCCGGTTTCGACGCGCCACAGCCCGTATTCGCCGTCGCGCCATGCTTCCGTCTCGCCGTCGTCCTCGATGCATTCGCCGTACGCGACGCCGTCCTCGACGCGCGGCGCGACGACGAAGCCGCGCGTGTCGGCCCGTGCGCCGAAATGCTGTTCCGCGACGTTCAGCGGCAGCACGCGGCCCTCGCGCAGCAGCATCACCGGCGTGTCGAGCGGGGCGGGCAACGTCACGCTCGCGCCGCCGTCGAACGACCGCGCGCTCGCACAGCACATCCAGCGCGCGCCCGACGGCAGGTAGACGGTGCGCTCCGTCAGGCCCGGATCGACGACCGGCGCGACGAGCAGCGCGTCGCCGAGCATCATGTCGTCGCATGCGTCGTAGCAGCGCGCGTCACCGGGGAAATCGGCGAAGGTCGGCCGCAGCACGGGCTCGTAGCGCGTCGTCGACAGCCACAGCAGGTGATAGAGGTAGGGCAGCAGCCGGTAGCGCTGCTTGATCAGCGATGCGACCTGCGCGGTGATCTCCGGGTACATCCACGGTTCGTTGACGGTGCCGTCGTCGTTCCACGAATGGATGCTGAAGCGCGGCATGAAGATGCCGAACTGCACCCAGCGCAGCAGCAGTTCGGGCGACGGCGCGGGCCCGGAGAAGCCGCCGATGTCGTGGCCGATGTTCGACACGCCCGACAGCGCGAGCCCGAGGCCCATCTTCAGGTTGTAGCGCAGCGTTTCCCACGACGTGTAGTTGTCGCCGGACCAGGTCTGCACATAACGCTGCATGCCGGCACCGCCGGAGCGCGACACGAGGAACGGGCGCTGCGCCGGTGCATGCGCGCGCTGCGCTTCGCGCGACGCGCGCATCATCAGCATCGTCTGCAGCACCTTCGCCTCGCGCGCGGGAAACGGCTGGCCGAAGCCGTGCGCGATCGCGTCGGGCGACCAGATCTCGTATTCGTTGTTGTCGTTCCAGGTCGACTCGATTCCGTATTCGAGCAGCGCCGACGTGACCTGCTCGCGCCACCAGCGGTACGCGTCCGGCTGCGTGAAGTCGAGATACGCGCCGACCTCGTCCCAGAACTGCACCCAGGCCGGCTCGCCGGACGCCGAGCGGATCAGCAGCCCGCGCGTTGCGGCGTCTTCGAAGGCGGGATGGTCGCGCAGCAGGCACGGCTTGATGTTCGCGCACAGGCGGATGCCGTGGTCGCGGTAATGCTGCACGAAGCCCTTCGCGTCGGGAAACTTGTCGCGGTTCCAGTTGAATACGTAGCGCTTCGCGCCGATCGACGTATAGCCCGACGACAGGTGGAACGAATCGCACAGGATGTCGTGCGTGTCGCACTGTTCGACGAACTGGTTCATCTGCTGCTGCGCGTCCGGCGCATCGGTATAGCTCATCGTCGAGCCCGAGTAGCCGAGCCCCCATTTCGGCGTGCGCGCGGGGCGCCCCGTGAGCCACGTGAAGCGCCGCGCGGCCGCGAGCGGCGTGCCGGGCGACGCGATGAAGTAGTAGTCGAGATCGCCATGCTCGGCGACGAAGTAGCGGTACGGGCCGTGATAGTTGTCGAGCTCGCGGCCCATGTCGAACGCGCAGTCCGACAGCGTGTCGTAGAACAGCCCGAAGCCCTGGCAGGCGTCCGGCGACCACGTGATGTAGAACGGGATGTGCTTGTACAGCGGGTCGGTATGTTTCGCGCTGTAGCCCATCGCGTCGATGTTGCGCATCTCGAAGCGCGCGCCGGTGCGGTCGAGTTCGCCCGCGCGTTCGCCGAGGCCGAATACCTTGTCGCCGCGTTCGCGCGCGACGTAGTGATATGCGCGGTCGTCCCACCAGCCGAAGTTGTACGCCTGCGTCGGGCGATCGGCGAGCGCGACGCGCCACGCGCCGTCGGCGCCGCGCATCGACCACGTGCAATGGCCGCCTTGCCAGCGCACGGCGAGCCGGATCTGCGCGGTCTCGATGTGCAGGCCGTCGTCGTCCTCGACGAGGGTGAAGGCGGGCAGCGCGAAGCCGTCGAGTTCGAGGCGGTCGCGTCCGTCGAGCGGTACGTCGTCGAGGCCCGGCGCGATCGTCCACGTGCGCGGGTTGCGCGCCGTCGCATCGGGCAGCACGCGTACCCGCACGATGTCGTCCTCGAGCACGAAGATCTCGAGGGTCGCGCCCGTATCGGACGCGAGCAGCACACGGTTCGCGTGCTGGCCGGCGACGCGGAACACGGGCGGATGAAGAAGCGAAGTCATAAATGCGGTTCCAGTTAGGGGCGAAGGTCAGGCGTGCCGTGCGAGCAGGCGTTCCTGCTTCGACTGCCCGCGGATCAGCACCGCGAGCAGCGTGACGCCGATGATGTCGAACAGGCCGAGGCACGCGAACAGCGGCGCATAGCCGATCTTGTCGGCGAGCGCGCCGACCAGCAGCGAGAAACCGAGCCCGCCGATCCACGCGGCCATTCCGGCGAAGCCGCTCGCGGTGCCGACTTCCTCGGAATCGAACACGTCGGCCGACAGCGTGTTGACGAGCGCGGAGATCATCTGGTGCGCAAAGCCGCCGACGCAGAACAGCGCGATGGCCGTGTACGGCGACGACACGAGCCCGATCATCGCGGGCCCGAGCATCAGCACCGCGCCGAGCGCGACGCCGGCGACGCGCGACCACACGAGCGGCAGCCTGAACCGCTTCGCGAGATACGGCGACAGGTAGCCGCCCGCGATGCCGCCGGCGTCGGCCGCGAGAAACGGCATCCACGCGAAGATCGCGATCTGCGTGAGCGGCATGTGGCGCTCGGTCGCGAGGTACAGCGGAATCCAGAAGCTGAAGGTCTGCCACGCAGGCTCGGCGAAGAAACGCGGCAGCGCGATGGCCCAGAAGCGCCGCGCGGTGACGACGTCGCGAATGCGGCGCTTCGACACGGGCGGCATCGTCGCCTGGCCGTCGCGGATCAGCGCGCGCTCCTGCGGCGTGATGCGCGGATGGTCGGCGGGCGACCGGTATTGCGTGTACCAGAGCGCGGCCCACAGGAAACCGAGCGCGCCGGTGGCCATGAACGCGGCCTGCCAGCCGAACCGCATCGACAGGAACACGACGAGCGGCGGCGCGATCGCGGCGCCGAGCGACGTGCCCGCGTTGAAATAGCCGACCGCGACGGATTTTTCGCGATCGGGAAACCATTCCGCAACCGCCTTCATCCCCGACGGAATCGCGGCGGCTTCGAACAGGCCCAGGAGGCCGCGCAGGATGCCGAGCGACAGCCAGCCCGATGCGAAGCCGTGCGCGACGCCGACCACCGACCACAGCATCGCGAACAGCGCGAACCCGAGCCGCAGGCCGATCAGGTCGACGATGAAACCGCACACGGGCTGCATGATCGTGTAACCGATCTGGAATGCGCCGACGATGTACGAATACTGCTGCGTCGAGATCGCGAACACGTGCTTCAGCTCGGGGGCGAGCACCGCGAGGGAATTCCGTGCGAGGTAGTTGAGGATCGTGCCGAGACATACGAGCACGATGATCCACCAGCGCAACGCCTTGACTGTCTTCACTGCTGTCTCCTGTCGGGCAGGGCCGGCGCGCGGCGCCGGTCCGATCCATGACGATCATCCGTTCGGGATGGCTTGTTTCGCTTTATTCGTACGATGTCCGATCTTGATGGGTGCCAGTTTTCCCGGTTTGACGCGGAATGATGGCGTTCAAGCGAGCACTTCGCCGTTGTCGGAGGCTGAAGTTATCGGACGACTGATCATTTTCGAACATCCTATGTTCGAATTCGAATCCGGTCAACGCGAAATTGCATTCGAACGAACTTGCTCGGGGTTTTCCCCATGGGCGGGCGCAGGCGACGCACGTGCGGACCTGCGGCGATCACATGCCAAAGGCCCGTGCGGCGGGGCTGTGCGGGCGTCGGGCGATCGCGGGGCGGGGGAACGGGACGCCACAACCCGGATGAAAATTTATTTCTTTTCGCAATTGGGATTGTGTAAATTCATTTCCATCATTCTTTCAACAACCCTTCGCATGACGCCTCTCGCTCCGCACGATGCCAGTCACGACGAACCCGCGATCGCCGAACGGATCGCGTCGGCGATGCCGTTGATGACGCCGATCCACCGGCGCATGGGCGAGTTCGTGCTCGCGAATCCGTTCCGCGCGGCGACGATGCGCATCGACGAACTCGCGCAGGCCGTGAATGCGTCGATCGCGACCGCGAATCGTTTCGCGAAGGCGCTCGGCTTCGACGGCTATCCGGCGATGCGCGCGGCGCTCGTGCGCGGCTTCGAAGCGACGCTCGGGCCGGTCGAGCGGCTGCGTTCCGCGCAGGAGCAGGAGTCCGGGGTGCGCGGTGCCGCCTGGATCGACACGGTATTCGACCAGGCCGTCGCGAACATCGAGAACACGCGCGCGCAACTGGACGCGGCCGATGTCGAGGCCGCGGTCGAGGCGATCGTCGGCGCGCGGCGCGTGCTGATCCTCGGCGCGGGGTCGAGCGCGTTCCTCGCCGGGCTGATGGAGCACGGGCTGTCCGTCTGCCACGACAACGTGCAGTCGCTCGCGCTGCTCGGCGGCCCGTCGCACGCGGCACGGCGGCTCTATACGGCCGACTCGCGCGATCTCGTGATCGCGCTCGCGTTTCCGCGCTACGTGAAGGACACGATCGAACTGGCCCGCCGCGCGGCGGCGCGCGGTGCACGCGTACTCGGTATCTCCGACGGCCCGCAATCGCCGCTGGCGCCGATCGCGTCGCTGAACCTGTACGTCAAGGCCGAACGGCGCTTCGCGGCCACGTCGGAAGCCGCCGTGCTCACGATGATCGAGGCGCTGATCGACGCGGTCGCGCTGCGCACGCACCGGTCCGCGAAATCTGCCGCCGAGATGACCGAATTCCTGCTGCCGTGGCTCATGCAGCCGCAAGCGACGCAGCCGGCCGCCAACCCTTCTTCCCACCGTCCAAAAAAAACATGACTTCACCCGCGATCGTTGCGATTCACGGCGGCGCAGGCACGATCCTGCGCGATGCGATGGATTCCGATACCGAACGTCAGTACCGTGCCGAGCTGACCGCGATCCTGACGGCCGCCCAGCAGGTGCTGGCCGACGGCGGCAGCGCGCTCGACGCCGTCACCGTCGCGGTGCGGATGCTCGAGGACTGTCCGTTGTTCAACGCCGGGCGCGGTGCCGTCTATACGGCCGAAGGCAAGCACGAACTCGACGCGGCGGTCATGGATGGCGCGACGCTCGGCGCGGGTGCGATCTGCTGCGCGACGCGCGTGCGCAATCCGGTGCTCGCCGCGCGGCGCGTGATGGAGGCGAGCGAACACGTGCTGTTCGCCGGCGCGGGGGCCGATGCGTTCGCGGCCGCACAGGGGCTCGAACTCGCGGAGCCCGGCTATTTCGACACCGAAGCGCGTCACGCGCAGTGGGTCAAGGCGCGCACGGCAGCCGGCGCGATGCTCGACCATGACGCGGCGACGTTCGCGTTCGGCAAATCACAGTCGCAGCCGCAGCCGGCCGAGCCGCTCGATCCGGACCGCAAGCACGGCACGGTCGGCGCGGTTGCGTGCGACCGGCACGGCCACATCGCGGCGGCGACGTCGACGGGCGGCATCACGAACAAGCAGCCGGGGCGCGTCGGCGATTCGCCGATCATCGGCGCAGGCTGCTATGCGGACGACGCGACCTGCGCAGTGTCGTCGACGGGCACCGGCGAGATGTTCATCCGGCTCGCGACCGCGCATGACGTTGCCGCGCAGATCGCGTATCGCGGCGCGTCGCTCGCCGATGCTGCGCACGACGTCGTGATGAACAAGCTGCCGCGCCTCGCGGGCCGCGGCGGGATCATCGCGGTCGACGCGCAGGGCAACGTCGCGATGCCGTTCAACACCGAAGGGATGTACCGCGGTTACGCGCGCGTCGGTGAAGCGCCGGTGGTCGGCATCTATCGCGACGACGATACGGCCTGATCCCGGCCAGCACGAAGAGGAAATCCACGATGACTTCGAGCCGTAACCCGTCCGGCCTGGTGCTGCCCGAGCAGCGCGTGGTGGCCGTCGACGACCTGTCGGTCACGTTCCGCCGCGAAGGCGCGACGTTCGACGCGGTGCGCAACGTGTCGTTTCACGTCGATCGCGGCGAGACGCTCGCGATCGTCGGCGAATCGGGCTCGGGCAAGTCGGTCACGTCGCTCGCGCTGATGCGGCTCGTCGAGCACGGCGGCGGCGCGATCACGAACGGCCGGATCGCGTTCCGCCGGCGCGGCGGCGCGCTCGTCGATCTTGCGCAGGCAAGCGGTGCGACGATGCGCGGCATTCGCGGCGCGGACATCGCGATGATCTTCCAGGAGCCGATGACGTCGCTGAACCCGGTGTTTACGGTCGGCGACCAGATCAGCGAGGCGATCGCGCTGCATCAGTCGAAGAGTGCATCGGAAGCGCGCGCGGAGACGCTGCGGCTGCTCGAACTCGTGCGCATTCCGGAGGCGCGCCGCGTGTTCGCGCGCTATCCGCACCAGTTGTCGGGCGGGATGCGGCAGCGCGTGATGATCGCGATGGCGCTGTCGTGCCGGCCCGCGCTGCTGATCGCCGACGAGCCGACGACCGCGCTCGACGTGACGATCCAGGCGCAGATCCTGCAACTGGTGCGCGGGCTGCAGGACGAAATGAACATGGGCGTGATCTTCATCACGCACGACATGGGCGTGGTGGCCGAAGTGGCCGACCGCGTGCTCGTGATGTATCGCGGCGAGAAGGTCGAGGAGGGCGAATCGGATCGCATCTTCGCGGCGCCCGCGCATCGCTATACGCGTGCGTTGCTCGCGGCCGTGCCGAAGCTCGGCTCGATGCAGGGCACCGACGCGCCCGAGAAATTCCCGCTGCTGAAGGTGGAGGGTGCAAACACGGCAGCACCGGCGGCATCGCCGGCGCCCGCACCGGCGGCGAACGACGGTGCGCAGCCGGGCTTCGATCAATCCGCGTCGCCGATCCTGCGCGTGCGCGATCTCGTGACGCGCTTCCCGGTGAAGAGCGGCGTGTTCGGCCGCGTATCGCAATACGTGCATGCGGTCGAGCGTGTGAGCTTCGAGTTGCGCGCGGGCGAGACGCTCGCGCTGGTCGGCGAATCGGGCTGCGGCAAGTCGACCACCGGCCGCTCGCTGCTGCGCCTCGTCGAATCGCAGAGCGGCTCGATCGAGTTCGACGGCCGCGACATCAGCGCGCTGAAAGGCCCCGACCTGCAGGCGCTGCGCCGGAACATCCAGTTCATCTTCCAGGACCCGTTCGCATCGCTGAACCCGCGCCTGACCGTGGGTTTCTCGATCATGGAGCCGCTGCTCGTGCACGGTGTCGCGAGCGGCCGCGAAGCGCAGGCGCGGGTCGACTGGCTGCTCGACAAGGTCGGCCTGCCGCCCGAGTCCGCGCGTCGTTATCCGCATGAATTCTCGGGCGGCCAGCGCCAGCGGATCGCGATCGCGCGTGCGCTCGCGCTGAACCCGAAGGTCGTGATCGCCGACGAATCGGTGTCGGCGCTCGACGTGTCGGTGCAGGCGCAGATCGTCAACCTGATGCTCGACCTGCAGCGCGAACTCGGCGTCGCGTACCTGTTCATCTCGCACGACATGGCCGTCGTGGAGCGCATCAGCCATCGCGTCGCGGTGATGTATCTCGGCCAGATCGTCGAGATCGGCCCGCGCCGCGCGGTGTTCGAGGCGCCGCAGCATCCGTACACGAAGAAGCTGATGAGCGCGGTGCCGGTGGCCGACCCCGCGCGCCGGCACGCCCCGCGCCAGCTCGCGGCGGACGAAATCCCGAGCCCGATCCGCGCGGCCGGCGACGAGCCGGTCGTCGCGCCGCTCGTCGCGGTCGGCCCCGATCACTACGTCGCGACGCACCGCGTCGGCGGCGCGTACTGAACGCGCGCAGGTTGCCATGGACCGCAGCTGCGCACGAGCGAGGCAACGACGCATTTTCCCCGAGCGGGCGCCGTCCCGCCGCGACTCTCACCACGCGTTATCGAATCACCCACAGGAGCCCAGCAAGATGAACAAGCCGTATTCGTTCCCGATGTTCCGTCCACGCGCACTGCTCGCAGCGGGTGCCGGCGCGCTCGCGCTGTCGGCCGCGGTGCCCGCGTTCGCGCAGCAGACCGCGGTGATGGCGGTGGATTCGACGTTCACGACGATGGACCCGTACGACGCGAACGACACGGTGTCGCAGGCCGTCGTCAAGTCGTTCTACCAGGGGCTGTTCGGCTTCGACAAGGACATGAAGCTCGTCAACGTGCTGGCAACCGGCTACGACGCGAGCCCGGATGCGAAGACCTACACGATCAAGCTGCGCCAGGGCGTGAAGTTCCACGACGGGACCGATTTCAACGCGGCGGCCGTGAAGGCGAACTTCGACCGCGTGACCGATCCCGCGAACCACCTGAAGCGCTACAACATGTTCCGCGTGATCGAGAAGACCGAAGTGGTCGATCCGTACACGGTGAAGATCACGCTGCGCGAGCCGTTCTCCGCGCTGATCAACACGCTCGCGCACCCGTCGGCCGTGATGATCTCGCCGGCCGCGCTGAAGAAGTGGGGCCGCGACATCGCGCTGCATCCGGTCGGCACGGGGCCGTTCGAGTTCGTCGAATGGAAGCAGACCGACGACCTGAAGGTGAAGAAGTTCGCCGGCTACTGGAAGAAGGGCTACCCGAAGATCGACGCGATCGACTGGAAGCCGGTGGTCGACAACAACACGCGCGCGGCGCTGATCAAGACGGGCGAGGCCGATTTCGCGTTCCGCATTCCGTTCGAGCAGGCAGCCGACCTGAAGGGCAACCCGAAGGTCGACGTCGTGGAGCGGCCGTCGATCGTGCAGCGCTACGTGTCGCTGAACCTGCAGCAGAAGCCGTTCGACAACCCGAAGGTGCGCCAGGCGCTGAACTATGCGGTGAACAAGGAAGCGCTCGCGAAGGTCGCGTTCGCCGGCTTCGCGACGCCGTCCACCGGCGTGGTGCCGCAGGGCGTCGACTACGCGACGAAGCCGGGCCCGTGGCCGTACGACCCGGCGAAGGCGCGCGCGCTGCTGAAGGAGGCCGGTTACCCGAACGGCTTCGAGACGACGCTGTGGTCCGCCTATAACAACTCGACGTCGCAGAAGGCGATCCAGTTCGTGCAGCAGCAGCTCGCGCAGGTCGGCGTGAAGGTGCAGGTGCAGGCGCTGGAAGCCGGCGAGCGCGTCGCGAAGGTCGAGAGCGCGCCGGATCCGGCGAAGGCGCCGGTGCGGATGTACTACATCGGCTGGTCGTCGTCGACCGGCGAGGCGAACTGGGCGATCACGCCGCTGCTCGCCGGCTCGTCGGCGCCGCCGAAGCTCCTGAATACCGCGTACTACAAGAACGACACGGTCGACGGCGATCTCTCGAAGGCACTGGAGACGGTCGACCGCACGAAGAAGGCCGAGCTCTACGCCGATGCGCAGAAGCAGATCTGGGCCGATGCGCCGTGGATCTTCCTCGTGCAGGAGAAGATCGTGTATGCGCGCAGCAAGCGGCTTCAGGGTGCGTACGTGATGCCGGACGGCTCGTTCAACTTCGACGAAATCTCGCTGAAATGACAGTGGTGATGACGGCGGTTCGTCCGCCACGCGGTGCCGGCGGCGCAAGCCGCCGGCACGCTGATTCGATCGGTGCCCCATGCTGAATTTTCTCGTCAAACGCCTGTTCGGCCTGCTGCCCACGCTCGCGATCGTCGCGGTGCTGGTGTTCCTGTTCGTCCACCTGCTGCCGGGCGACCCGGCGCGGCTCGCGGCCGGGCCCGAAGCCGACGACGCGACGGTCGCGCTGGTGCGCACCGATCTCGGCCTCGACCAGCCGCTGCCCGCGCAGTTCGTGAACTTCTTCGTGAAGATCGCGCACGGCGATTTCGGCCTGTCGACCCGCAGCAAGCGGCCGGTTTCGACCGAGATCGGCGAGCGCTTCATGCCGACGCTGATGCTGACGCTCGTCAGCATGGCGTGGGCGACGGCCTTCGGCATGGCGATCGGCATCGCGTCGGCCGTGTGGCGCAACCGCTGGCCGGACCGCGTCGGCATGACGCTCGCGGTGTCGGGCATCTCGTTTCCCGCGTTCGCGCTCGGCATGCTGCTGATGGAGATTTTCTCGGTGAAGCTCGGCTGGCTGCCCGTCGTGCCGGACGGTTCGTGGCGGAGCTACGTGCTGCCGTCGCTGACGCTCGGCGCCGCGGTCGCGGCCGTGATGGCGCGCTTCACGCGTGCGTCGTTCGTCGAGGTGCTGAACGAGGATTTCGTGCGCACCGCGCGCGCGAAGGGCGTGCACGAGCCGATGGTGGTGCTCAAGCACTGCCTGCGCAACGCGATGATCCCGGTCGTCACGATGATGGGGCTGCAGTTCGGCTTCCTGCTCGGCGGCTCGATCGTCGTCGAGGTCGTGTTCAACTGGCCGGGGCTCGGGCGCCTGCTCGTCGATGCCGTGACGATGCGCGACTACCCCGTGATCCAGGCGATCGTGTTGCTGTTTTCACTCGAATTCATCCTGATCAACCTGACCGTCGACGTGCTGTACGCGGTCATCAACCCGACCATCCGGTTCAAGTGAGGCGCGCATGAACGCGACTGTCCAGACCGCGGCGCCGGCCGCACCGACTGCGATCCGCACGCCGTGGCGCGAATTCTGGCGCAAGTTCCGCAAGCAGACCGTCGCGCTCGTCGCGGGCGGCTTCGTGCTGGCGCTCGTCGTGCTGGCGTTCATCGGCCCGCACGTCGTGCCGTTCGATCCGGAGAACTATTTCGACTACGACGCACTGAACGCGGGGCCGTCGGCCGTGCACTGGTTCGGCGTCGATTCGCTCGGCCGCGACATCTTCAGCCGGATCATCACGGGCACGCGCATCTCGCTCGCGGCCGGCTTCTTCTCCGTCGCGCTCGGCGCGGTGATCGGCACGTTCTTCGGGCTGCTCGCCGGCTACTACGAAGGCTGGTGGGACCGCATCACGATGCGCGTGGCCGACGTGCTGTTCGCGTTCCCGGGCATCCTGCTCGCGATCGGCGTGGTCGCGATCCTCGGCAACGGGATGGTCAACGTGATCTGCGCGGTCGCGATCTTCAGCATCCCGGCGTTCGCGCGGCTCGTGCGCGGCAACACGCTGATGCTCAAGCACATGACCTATGTCGAGGCCGCGCGCAGCATCGGCGCATCGGACTGGACGATCATCATGCGGCACATCCTGCCGGGCACCGTGTCGTCGGTCGTCGTCTACTTCACGATGCGGATCGGCACGTCGATCATCACGGCCGCGAGCCTGTCGTTCCTCGGGCTCGGTGCGCAGCCGCCGACGCCGGAGTGGGGCGCGATGCTCAACGAGGCGCGCGCGGACATGGTGACGGCGCCGCACATCGCGATCTTCCCGAGCCTCGCGATCTTCCTGACCGTGCTCGCGTTCAACCTGCTCGGCGACGGGCTGCGCGACGCGCTCGATCCGAAGCTGGAGCGCCGCTGATGCGCATCGCACCGATGTGGGCGGCGACGCTGCCGGCCGGGCCGCGCGGCACGATCGCCGACGTGCCGGGCGTGACGGTCGGCCATTGCACGCTCGATGCCGGCAACGTGCAGACGGGCGTGACCGTCGTGAGGCCGCATCCGGGCGACGTGTACCGCAGCAAGGTGCCGGCGGGGGCCGCCGTGATCAACGGCTTCGGCAAGAGCGTCGGGCTCGTGCAGATCGACGAGCTCGGCACGCTCGAAACGCCGATCGCGTTGACCAATACGTTCGGCGTCGGCGCGCTCGCGCACGCGCAGATCCGCGCGGCGATCGCGGCGAATCCGCAGATCGGCCGCGACTGGCCGACCGTCAACCCGCTCGTGTTCGAGTGCAACGACGGTTATCTGAACGATATCCAGGCGTTCGCGGTCACGGCCGCGCATTACGACGACGCGTGCCGCGCGGCGTCGCGTGACGTCGCGCGCGGCGCGGTGGGGGCCGGGCGCGGGATGTCGTGCTTCGACCTGAAGGGCGGGATCGGTTCGGCGTCGCGCGTTGCGGTCGCGGCCGGGCGGCCCTATACGGTCGGCGCGCTCGTGCTCGCGAATTTCGGCCGGCTGCCGATGCTGACGCTCGGCGGCGTGCCGCTCGGGCGCATCGTCGCGCAA
>NZ_QOBB01000058.1:0-34629 GCF_024704855.1 Burkholderia sp. HAN2018
GAGGGCGGCGCCGTCGTCGCGCGCGGCGCTGGCCGGCCGCGCGGTGACCAGCTGCACGTAGCCGTCGAGCGAAGCACAGGCCGGCTCCGCGTGCATGTCGCGCAGGATCCGGCACGCGCGCTCGGCAACCTTCGCGGGCGTGGCGTTGGGCGCACGCACGAGCGCGGCCGCGATCGCGGCTTCGCGTGCGTCGAGGCCCGACGGTGCCTTGCCGAACAGCACCTGAGACAGCGCGGCGAGGCCGATCGTCTCGCCGCGGAACGGCACGAGGTTCAGATATGCCTCGAGCACCTGGTCCTTGCGCCAGCCGCGTTCGAGCAGCAGCGCGTTGACGGCCTGCGAGGCCTTCTGCGGCAGCGAGCGCTGGCCCGACCGGCGCGGCGAATCGCTGAGCAGCCCGGCGAGCTGCATCGTGACGGTCGATGCGCCGCGCGTGCGTTCGTTCCACAGGTTGCCCCACGCGGCGCCGGCGATGCCGCGCCAGTCGACGCCGCTGTGTTCGTAAAAGCGCTTGTCTTCCGACACGACGATCGCCTCGCGAAACGCGGGCGACACGTCCGCGAGCGACACCCAGTCGCCGCGCCGTTCGGTGAGGTCGACGCGCGTGCGCTGCAGCGGCGTGCCGTCGCGCGCGAGCAGCACCCAGTCGGAGCTGCGCCAGTTGCGGCGCACTTCGTCGTAGCCCGGCAGCGCATGCGCGACGAGCGGCGCGGCCAGCACGACGGCGACGAATACGCGGCCGGCGAAACGCGCCGGCCGCGGCAATACCTGATCGATCATCGCGTACTCGTTACTTGCCCGCTTCGGCCGGCTTCACGGTCATCGGCGGGTTCGGCCACAGGCCGTACACGGACGGCGCGTACAGCGCCTCGACGCGCGTCGGCGGCAGCCCGAACGTGCCGACGTTGTTCAGCCGCACCGTGTACTCGACCGAGAATTTGCCCTTCGGCAGATAGTCGTAGTACGCACGGTAGCCGTCGAAGTCGCGCTCGATGAACGCCGGCCAGGCGCCGTCCGGCGTCTTCTCGCCCTGCGTCGCGGCTTCGGAGTCGCGGCCGAGGCCCGAACCGAGGATCGTCGAACCGGCCGGAACCGGATCGTTGACGACGACCCACGTCATGTCGCTCTGCGCGTCGATGTCGAGATGCACGCGCACGACGTCGCCGCGCGTCAGCACGCCCTTGACGGCGGGCGACACGGGCGTGACGGTCTTCGTGATCCGGTAGCCGGCCGCGAACGGCGAACGCAGCGGCACGGCCGCGAGGCTTTCGATCGTGGCCCACGGGCGGCCGGTGCCGTCTTGCGTGACGGACAGCGTGGCCGGTGCCTGCGACGCGCGCGGCCACGGCAGCATCACGCTGCGGGCCGCGGCGGCGCGGGTGGCCGGGGTGGCTTGCGTGGTCGATGCAGCCGGGTCGGCGGGCGCGGGTGCCGGCGCCTGCGACCACGAGATCGTGCGCTCGTCGCCGCCGAGCGCGACCTTCGTCGCGCCGGCAACCGGCGTGCTCTCGTAGGTGCGCGAGAAGCGCTCGACCGCGAGCAGGCCGAGCGCGTTCGACGTGGTCGTCTGCCATGCGCCCTGGCGTTGCAGGGCGAGCAGGCCGGCCGTCACGCGCGGCATCTCGTCCTTCCACGCCGGATCGCCGGCGAATTCCAGCGCGAGGCGGGCCGCGTTGGTCTCGTTGCTGGTCATCAGCCACCACAGGTCGTCGTCGCGCGCGGTCGAGAACACGAGCTGCGTGCCCTGGTACGTGAGGCGTGCCCGCAGGATCTGCTCGACCTGCGCGCGTTTCTCGTCGCGTTGCGGGATGTCCTTCACGCGCGTGAGGATCGCGTGATAGTCGATCACCGCCGACGTCGGCCACTGGTTCGGCGCGATCTCGATCGAGCCGAGCATGCGGCCCTGCGCGGCGCCGTAGCGCGACAGCGCTTCGATCGCGGCGAGCTTGCGGAGGTCGCGATCCTGGCGCGGCGCCCACGTGTTGCGCTCGAGGCGGCCGTCGACGAAGCGCGCGAGCCCGGCTTCGAGCTGCGTGCGAAGGTCTTCCGGCAGCGCGAAGCGCGGGTCGAGACGGCTCGCCTCGTCGGACACCACGAGCAGGTACGACGACAGCGTCGCGCTGCCGGCGTGCGAATCGTCGGACGACGGCGGGAAGTAGCTCGCGAGCCCGTCGCTGTCGAGATAGACGGGCATGCGGGCGATCAGCGCCTGCCATTGCGCGGGATCGCGCAGGCCGATCGCGCGCGACGTCTGCTGTTCGAGGCAGCGGTACGGATAGCGCTCGAACCAGCGCTTCACGCCGGGCAGTCCGTCGGCGAGCTTCGACTGCAGCGACACGGCGATGCCGCCGCGCGGCAAGCCTTGCGCGTTGTTCGCGGCGCCGGCCGGGGAGGCCACCGGCACCGTCAGCGTGCCGTCGACCTGCGCGAGCGTCGCCTGCTGTACCGTGACCGGCAGCGCGGGCACGACCTTCTGTGCGACCGCCAGCGCGTCGGACGCGCGCTTGCCGCCTTGTTCGGCCGCTTCGATGCGCCAGTTCAGCGCACCGGCCGCGTCGAGCGCCTGCTCGGGCACGGTGATCGTCCATGCGACTTCGGTTGCCGTATTGGCCGCCAGCGACACGGTTTGCGGTGCGACATCGAGGCCCGTCACGCGCGGCGTCACGACGACCTGCATCGCGCGGTCGGTCGTGTTGCGCAGCGTGACTTGCGCGCGGAACGCATCGCCTTCGCGCACGAGCGGCGGCAGGCCGGAGATCAGCTGCAGATCCTGCGTACTGCGGATCGACGTGCTGCCGGTGCCGAAGCGGTCGGGGCCGACCGCCGCGATCGCGACGATCCGGAAGCGCGTGAGCGCGTCGTTCAGCGGCACCTCGACGGTCGCGCTGCCGTTGGCGTCCAGCGTCACGCGCGGATTCCACAGCAGCAGCGTGTCGAACAGCTCGCGCGTCGGCGCACTGCCGCCGCCGCCGCCGGCCGGCACGGCCTTGCGGCCGAAGTGGCGGCGGCCGACGATTTCCATCTGCGCGGTGGCCGTCTCGACGCCGTACGCGCGTCGCCGCAGCATCGCGTCGAGCAGGTCCCAGCTGTTGTTCGGCATCAGTTCGAGCAGCGCCTCGTCGACGGCCGCGACCGCGATCTGCGTGCCGGCCGGCGCGGGCTGGCCGTTCGGCAGCGTGACCTTCACGTGCGCCTGCGCCTTGCTGCGCACGGTGTAGCGCGTCGCGTCGGTCGTCACGGTCACGCCGAGACGGTGCACGCCGGTGCCGACCTTGATCTCGCCGAGGCCATAGCGGAACGCGGGTTTCGACAGGTCGACGAACGCGGTCGGCGCTTCATAGTGACGGCCCTCGCGCCAGAATGCGCGTGCCCATTCGACCGGTGCCTTCCAGCCCCACGTGAAGAACGAGTACCACGGCACCTCGCGAATCCGGCCGCGCAGCGCGAGCACCGACACATAGACGTTCGGCCCCCACGTGTCGCCGACCTTCAGGTCGACCGTCGGGTTCTTGCCGTTCAGTTCGACGATGTGCGTTTCCATCACGCCGCCGCGCTCGACCGCCACCAGCGCGGTCGCGTAGCGGAACGGCATGCGCACCTGGAAGCGGGCGGTTTCGCCCGGTTCGTACGAGGTTTTCTCGGGGATCACGTCGATCCGGTCGGTGTTGTCGCCGCCGAACCAGAGTTCGTCTTCGCGCGTGACCCATACCGAGGTCGACGCGTTCGACGTGCGGCCGTCGCCGTCCTTGGCCACCGCAATCAGCTGCACGTTGCCGGCCTGTTCGAGCGTCGCGTCGCAGGCCATGCGGCCCTTGTCGTCGGTCTTGCCCGAGCACAGCACGCCGAGGTCGCGGGTGTCGCTCTTGTTGTCGTACGCATAGAAGCCGCCGACCATCCGCTTGCGCGACGACGTCGTGATGCGCGCGACGCCCTTGATCTCGATCGGCACGGACGCGCGCGGCTTGCCTTGCAGGTCGACCGCCAGCGCCTGCACGGGCACGCGCTGGCCGACCGAGACCCAGCGGCCCGCCTTGATGCCGGCCACCACCGCGGCCGGCCACAGGATCGTGTCGCCGCGAATCGTCTGCACTTCGCCGTTCGGGTCCGCGAACGTCGCTTCGAGCGCGATGCGCTTCGGTGCGTCGACGTCGGGCAGGCCCTTCAGCGTGACCGAGCCCGCACCGTTGCGGTCGAGCGTCAGCGGCAGCTTGTCGGCGATCAGCTTCGTCGCGTCGGGATCGTTGTTCGACGACGACGCGTTGTCGCCGTCCTGCGAATCGTCGTCGGCATTGCCGTCGCTCGTGTCGGGGCGATACGGCGTGAAGCTGAAATCCTCGAAGCGATCGGCGAACGGCGGCGATGCCCACTTCATCAGCGCCGACACCTGCACGGGCAGGTTCGATGCGCCACCGCCCGACACGTAGTCGATCTGCACCGCGAGCGGCGCTTCCTTCACGGCGACGAGCGGGCTTTTCTGCGCGTCGCGCGCGCCGATCGATCCCTTCAGCACCGGCAGGCGGAACGCCTCGACGCGGAAGCTGCCGCTGTAGTAGGTAGACGTGGGCGAGTCTTCCGGGCCACCTTCGAGCTCGACGCTGTATTCACCGAGCTTCGCGGCGGCCGGCAGCGTGAACTGCGAGTCCGCGCTGTGATCGGCCGCCCATGTGAGCGGCAGCTTGTAGGTCTGGCCCGTGCCGAGATGGCGGATCGTCACGCGGGTCGGGTATTGCGACGGGAACGCGAGGCTCTGCAGCGTCTCGGACCGGATGAAGTGCTTCATCGACACGGTTTCGCCCGCGCGCAGCAGCGTGCGGTCGAACACCGTATGCGCGCGCACGGTCCGGGCGCTGTCGGTATCGGTCGGCACGTTGAAGCGCCACGATTCGATCCCGCGGTTCCAGCCCGAGCTGACGAACGCCATGTCGGGGCCCGTCTTCGGATCGTTCACGCGGGCCGACACGAAGTAGTCGTCGAAGCGTTGCTCCGAGTCGGACGAGTTGCAAGCGCGCTTCGATTCGAACGCGCCGTCGATCTTCAGCAGCCCCTGCGCGTCGGTCGTGCCGGATGCGATTTCGTCGCCGTTGCAGTCCGACACGCGGATCTGCGCGTTCGGCACGGGCTTGCCCTTGTCGAGCGTCGTGACCCACACGAGGTTGTTTTCGCGGCCCTGTTTCAGGTGCACGCCGAGGTTGGTGACGAGCACCGTGGTGCGCACGTACATGCTCGACGGCTTCGCGAGCAGCGAGCGGCCGAGCGCGGGCGACGCGAGTTCGAGCACGTAGAAGCCGGGCTTGTCGATCGGCACGCCGACGACCTCGAACGGGCGCAGCGCCTTCGGGTCCGCCTTCGGCAGCGTCAGCGCCTGCACGCCGGGCTGGCCCTTGAGCAGGGTCAGCGAGCGCACGTCGATGCGGCGATCCTTCGGTGCGGGCGCCTTCTCGCCGGCCTCGCGCGGCACGTAGACGGGGTGCTGGCCCTTGCGTTCGAGCAGGCCGGGAATCTGGCTGTCGATCGAGCCGGCCGTCATCGACCAGTTGTCGAAGCGGTCGACGGTGCGCATCCACTGACGAATCGCGGTGTCGTCGTCGACCTTCAGGTTCGAGAACTGCGCGCCCTGGGTGTTGAGGCCGTCGATATGCAGGTCGGCCTCGACGTTGCGCAGCGTGACGGGCACGAGCGCGGGCGTATCGGGTTCGGCGAAGCGCTCGACGATCCCGAAGGTGCCCGACGAGAACTTCGCGAGCGGCGGCATCGGCGCGGTGCGCGTCGCGAGCGGGAACAGGTCGGCGTTCGACAGCGGCCGGTCGGTCACGTCGCGCAGGCCCGACGGCAATTCGACCGTCAGGCCGGCCTGCTCGGGCAGCGGCGGGTTGAACGTGACGGTGGTGACTTCCTCGCTCTTGTCGTCGGCCGCGAAGGTCGGCGACAGCGAACCGTCAGGGCCGCGCAGCTTGATCGCCTCGGCGTTCTTGCGCGAGATCGGCGCGTTGAACGACAGCGTGAGCGGGCGCAGCGGCGTGCAGGGCGCCTTCGCGTTCTCGCGTTCGCACGAGAAGCTCGCGGCGAACGGTGCGCGCACAGTGAAATCGAAGCGCCGTTCCGTTTCGTTCGGGATCCCGCTCGGGCTCGTGACGCCCTTGCCGTACACGAGCTGCATCTTCGCGCTCGCCGGCAGCGCCTGCGCGCACGACAGCGTCAGCACGCGCGCGGCATCCTTCTTCAGCCCGAAGTGATCGAGCAGCGCGTTGCGCGCATCGTCGTCGGCGGCCGTGACGGGAATGCGGTTGCCGATGCCGGCCGCTTCGCACCAGATGTTCGCGAGCGCCGAACGCGGTTCGGCCGGGCCGTTCAGCTTCAGCACGAATACCTGGTGTTCCTCGATCTCGCGCGAGCCGGGGCGGACGTTCACCGGGAACGGGCCGCCCGTCTGGAACGTGAAGCGGCGCGGGCCGCTGGCCGCATTGCCGGCGACCGAACGCAACGTGTCGTTGAGCGCGACCGAGCAGCGCACGCCGGGCGGCAGGTCGTTTTCGAAATCGTAAACCCAGGTCTTGTCGTCGAGCCAGTGACCCTGGCCGCGCGCGGCCGCGGAATCGTTGCAGGTGACGCGCGCGGGATTCGGCGCGGACGCCGAGCCGAACGCGACCATCGGTTCGTCGAACTTGACGACGCTCTGCCGGACTTCGGTGACGGTGCCTTGCGGCGAGACGCTCACCGTGCGGGCCGCGCCCGCATGCAGCGACAGTGCCGTGGCGCCGCCGAGCGCCGCGACGGCGCCAAGGCGCCAGAGCAGCCGGGTGGTGTGGTGGATGCGTTCCGTTTTGTTCTGTTTGTCGTGCTGCTTCATCGCTCGATCGCCCTCGGAGGGAAGCTTTCTGTTTGATTGCACGCGATTCTAACCGACCGACATGCGCATGCATCGTCGCGCGCAGTCAGTGTGTCGCCGGTGTACGACATGGGTGCGTCGGCCGCAACTTTGTCGCGCCGACGATACAAAAAAGCAGCGAAATGTCGATTGTCTCGGATTGCGGAACATTTAATGGACTATAAAAAGATTGTTCGATCCGATTTGTGCGCGTACATTTCAGGTCCGCGCCAATGTTTGAGAAATATCAAGCGTGGTTTTCCCGAATCCGGTGTTCGAGAGAAAAGGAAACATGCACAACGACAACACTCCCCACTCGCGTCGCACTGGCGACGCAGCCGTAACAGGCATCACTCGGCGTCAATGGCTGCAGGGCGCACTGGCGCTGACGGCGGCGGGCCTCACGGGCTCGCTGGCGTTGCGGGCCCTCGCCGACGATCCCGGCACCGCGCCGCTCGATACGTTCATGACGCTCTCCGAAGCATTGACAGGCAAGAAGGGGCTGAGCCGCGTGCTCGGCCAGCGCTTCCTGCAGGCCTTGCAGAAGGGTTCGTTCAAGACCGCCGACAGCCTGCCGCAACTCGCCGGCGCACTCGCGTCCGGTTCGCTGAATCCCGACCAGGAAACACTCGCGCTGAAGATTCTTGAAGCGTGGTATCTCGGCATCGTCGACAACGTCGTGATTACCTACGAAGAAGCATTAATGTTCAGCGTCGTGTCCGATACGCTCGTGATCCCGTCGTATTGCCCCAACAAACCCGGCTTCTGGGCCGACAAACCGATCGAGAGGCAAGCCTGATGGCCGATACCGATACGCAAAAGGCCGACGTCGTCGTCGTCGGCTCGGGTGTCGCAGGCGCGATCGTCGCGCACCAGCTCGCGATGGCGGGCAAGTCCGTGATCCTGCTGGAAGCCGGCCCGCGCATGCCGCGCTGGGAAATCGTCGAGCGCTTCCGCAACCAGGTCGACAAGACCGACTTCATGGCCCCGTACCCGTCGAGCGCGTGGGCGCCGCATCCGGAATACGGCCCGCCGAACGACTACCTGATCCTGAAGGGCGAGCACAAGTTCAACTCGCAGTACATCCGTGCTGTGGGCGGCACGACGTGGCACTGGGCCGCGTCGGCGTGGCGCTTCATCCCGAACGACTTCAAGATGAAGACCGTGTACGGTGTCGGCCGCGACTGGCCGATCCAGTACGACGACATCGAGCATTGGTACCAGCGCGCCGAGGAGGAACTCGGCGTGTGGGGCCCGGGCCCCGAGGAAGACCTGTACTCGCCGCGCAAGGAGCCGTACCCGATGCCGCCGCTGCCGTTGTCGTTCAACGAGCAGACGATCAAGAGCGCGCTCAACGGCTATGACCCGAAGTTCCACGTGGTGACCGAGCCGGTCGCGCGCAACAGCCGCCCGTACGACGGCCGGCCCACTTGTTGCGGGAACAACAACTGCATGCCGATCTGCCCGATCGGCGCGATGTACAACGGCATCGTGCACGTCGAGAAGGCCGAGCAGGCCGGCGCGAAGCTGATCGACAGCGCGGTCGTCTACAAGCTCGAGACCGGGCCGGACAAGCGCATCACCGCCGCGGTCTACAAGGACAAGACGGGTGCCGACCATCGCGTCGAAGGCAAGTACTTCGTGATTGCCGCGAACGGCATCGAGACGCCGAAGATCCTGCTGATGTCCGCGAACCGCGATTTCCCGAACGGTGTCGCGAACAGCTCGGACATGGTCGGCCGCAACCTGATGGACCACCCGGGCACCGGCGTGTCGTTCTACGCGAACGAGAAGCTGTGGCCGGGCCGCGGCCCGCAGGAGATGACGTCGCTGATCGGCTTCCGCGACGGCCCGTTCCGCGCGACCGAAGCCGCGAAGAAGATCCACCTGTCGAACATGTCGCGCATCAACCAGGAGACGCAGAAGATCTTCAAGGCCGGCAAGCTGATGAAGCCCGAGGAGCTCGACGCGCAGATCCGCGACCGTTCCGCGCGCTACGTGCAGTTCGACTGCTTCCACGAAATCCTGCCGCAGCCCGAGAACCGCATCGTGCCGAGCAAGACGGCCACCGACGCGGTCGGCATCCCGCGCCCGGAGATCACCTATGCGATCGACGACTACGTGAAGCGCGGCGCCGTCCACACGCGCGAGGTCTACGCGACGGCCGCGAAGGTGCTGGGCGGCACCGAAGTCGTCTTCAACGACGAGTTCGCGCCGAACAACCACATCACGGGCGCGACGATCATGGGCGCGGATGCACGCGACTCGGTCGTCGACAAGGACTGCCGCACGTTCGACCATCCGAACCTGTTCATCTCGAGCAGCTCGACGATGCCGACCGTCGGTACGGTGAACGTGACGCTGACGATCGCGGCGCTTGCGCTGCGGATGTCGGACACGCTGAAGAAGGAAGTCTGACCGTGCGGAAATCTACTCTCACCTTCCTCCTCGCCGGCTGCCTCGCGCTGCCGGGCCTCGCAAGCGCGGCCGATGCGGCCGATCCGGCGCTGGTCAAGCGCGGCGAATACCTCGCGGTCGCGGGCGACTGCATGGCCTGCCACACCGCGAAGGGCGGCAAGCCGTTCGCGGGCGGTCTCGGCATGCCGATCCCGATGCTCGGCAAGATCTATACGAGCAACATCACGCCCGATCCCGAGACGGGCATCGGCAACTGGTCGGCCGAGGACTTCGAGCGCGCGGTGCGCCACGGGGTGTCGAAGAACGGCGACAACCTGTATCCGGCGATGCCGTACGTGTCGTACGCGAAGATCAACGACGACGACGTGCAGGCGCTGTATGCGTACTTCATGCACGGCGTCGAGCCGGTCAAGCAGGCGCCGCCGAAGAACGAGATTCCCGCGCTGCTGAGCATGCGCTGGCCGCTGAAGATCTGGAACTGGCTGTTCCTGAAGGACGGCGCGTACGAGCCGAAACCGGCGCAGAGCGCCGAGTGGAACCGCGGCGCGTATCTCGTGCAGGGCCTCGCGCACTGCAGCACGTGCCACACGCCGCGCGGCATCGCGATGCAGGAGAAGTCGCTCGACGAGACGGGCGGCAGCTTCCTGTCGGGTTCGGTGCTGGCGGGCTGGGACGGCTACAACATCACGTCCGACCCGAACGCGGGGATCGGCGGCTGGACGCAGCAGCAGCTCGTCCAGTACCTGCGCACCGGCACCGTGCCGGGTCTCGCGCAGGCGGCCGGGCCGATGGCCGAGGCGATCGAGCACAGCTTCTCGAAGATGACCGAAGCCGACATCGGCGCGATCTCGACGTACATTCGCACGGTGCCGGCAGTTGCCAGCGGCGACGCGAAGCAGTCGCGCTCGTCGTGGGGCAAGCCGGCCGAGGACGGCCTGACGCTGCGCGGCGCCGCACTCGCGTCGTCGGGCATCGATCCGGCGCGGCTGTATCTGGGCAACTGCGCGACCTGCCACCAGATGCAGGGCAAGGGTACGCCGGACGGTTATTACCCGCCGCTGTTCCACAACTCGACGGTGGGCGCACCGAATCCGACCAACCTCGTGCAGGTGATCCTGAACGGCGTGCAGCGCAAGGCCGGCAGCGAGGACGTCGGGATGCCGGCGTTCCGCCACGAGCTGTCGGATGCGCAGATCGCCGCGCTGACGAACTACCTGACCGGGCAGTTCGGCAATCCGGCCGCGAAGGTGACCGAGCAGGACGTCGCGAAGCTGCGCTGATGCGGCGCGCGACGAAGCAGGGCGATAACTGACAAGAGGAGGAGCACAGCACATCGGGTTGTTGCCCGATGCCGGTTGTTGCAGAGCGGGACGGGCGGCGCAGGCGGCCGCCCGTCCTGGTTCATTCGCAATCCGGTGCGCCGGGCGTATTTGCGCCTTGCGCATCGCTTTCGTTGATCGACACCATGACACCGAATCAACCGTTTCTCGCGTCCCAGCGCGATGTGCTGCTGCTGCTTGCCCGGATCCTGCTCGTGATCCTGTTCGTGATGTTCGGCTGGAAGAAGATCGTCGACTTCCCCGGTACCATCGCGTTCATGGGTTCGGAAGGCGCGCCCGCGCCGATCATTTCCGCCGCGATCTCCGTCGTGATGGAGCTGTTCGTCGGGGTCGCGATCCTGGTCGGCTTCCAGACGCGCGCGCTCGCGCTGCTGCTGGCGCTCTATACGATCGGCACCGGCATCATCGGCCACCACTACTGGACGATGACGGGCGGCGAGCAGATCAACAACATGATTCATTTCTACAAGAACATCGCGATCTCCGGCGGCCTGCTGGCGCTTTGCGCGGCGGGCCCCGGACGTTTCTCGATCGATCGCGGATAAACGGACCCGGGGCGCGCGCATGGGGCGCGCGCTGGAAGGTCGAGACTCCGAGGGGGCATCATTTTGCGACTCAAACATTTCGCATGGCTGATCGCGGCCGCCACACCGGCGGCCGCTTTTGCTCAGACGAGCGTGATGCTGTACGGCCGCATCGACGGCGGCATCGAATACCTGAACCACATCGCGCAGCCGAACGGCGGCAGCGCGACCCGCTGGAGTGCCGAAGGCGGCGACTGGGGCACCAGCATGTTCGGCTTGAAGGGCTTCGAGGATCTCGGCGGCGGGCTGTCGACGGTCTTCAACCTGGAGACCGCGTTCCAGGTGATGAACGGCACGACGGGCGGCGGGCGCATGTGGTCGCGGCGCGCGTATGTCGGGCTGAAGAGCGACACGTGGGGCCAGCTGCAGGCCGGCCGAAACCTGTTCATCGACAGCGACGGGGTGTGGGAATTCGACCCGTTCGTCCAGCAGGCGTTTTCGTCGGCATCGCTCGTGCGCGGCCGCAACTGGCAGCAGACCAGCAACAACATCGAATATCACAGCCCCGTGATCGGCGGCTTCGACGTGCAGGCGCAATATGCGTTCGGCAACCAGTCGCGCGGCTTCAACTATGGAGCGGCCGACGATTTCGGCCGCTCGGACGGGATCATGATCTCGTACCACTCGCCGTTGCTCGACGTACGTGGCATCTACGATGAACTGCGCGACAACAACGGCAAGTTCAGCAACATCTTCACCGCGTCGCGCGAATATTTCGTCGGTGCGAACGTCAAGGTGTCGAAGTTCAAGATCCAGGGCGCGTATACGCACTACCAGGCGCCGGACAGCCCGGCCGGGGTGGCCGATCGCGCCGATCACTACTGGCTCGGTGCGACCTACACCGCGACGCCGCAATGGGCCGTGACGGGCGGCGGTTACTACGTGAAGGTGGGCGACGGTGGCGGCGACGCGTCGCACGATCCGTCGGGGCACGCGATGATGTACGTGCTCGGCACCACGTACAACCTGTCGAAGCGCACTTTCCTGTACGGCACGGTCGCGTATGTGCGCAACGGCGGCAACTCGAACTTCTCGCTGCTCGCGACGCCGCGCGACGCGACGTCGGGTACGAGCCCGATGACGGGCGAGTCGCAGACAGGGGCGTATGTGGGGATGATGCATACGTTCTGAGCGGCGAAGGGATACGCCTTGCACGCAACAACGCACGGGCGGTTCCCGTCCGTGCGTTGTTGCGTTGACGGTGTGACCGGTGCCGGTCAGAACGCGCATGCCTCGGTCGTGGTGAGCGTCGCGAACGGGCCCCCAAGCGTTGCGTTGTGATGCGCAATGATCCGCTCGGCCGGCAGTTCGGGCGTATCCATGCAGGTGTGCGCATCGGTCACGAGCACCGCGCGAAAACCGAGATCGCCGGCCGCACGACACGTCGTATCGACGCAGTACTGCGTCTTCATTCCAGCAATCACGATCTCGCCGATGCCGGCCGCATGCAGCCATGCGGCGAGCGGCGTGCCGGTGAAGCAGCTCGACTGCGTCTTGGCGAACACGGTATCGCGTGCGGCATCGATTGCGAGTTCAGGCAGCAGTGCGGTCAGCGGCGAGTCGGGCGCGATCGGCGAACCGGCGGGGCCGGTGTGCCGCACCGCGAATACCGGTGCACCGGCTTCATGCGCGCGGTCGATCAACCGGTTGATGTTCGCGAGCACACGTTCGCCGTCGCACGGACGCTCGGGGCCGTGATACAGGCCGACCTGCATGTCGACGACGAGCAGGGAGCGTTTCGGGGAAGAGACTTCGGGCATGGCGTTTCTCCTGAGTGACCGATACGGACGGAGAAACGACAAGACCCCGTCCGGAACCGGCGGGGCCTGTGAGGAATCGTGGCGCTACGACCTTGCGCGCACTCGCCGCACGAGCCCGCCGAAGGCGGTCGTGCGTGTCGTGGTCGAGGAGGTGGTCGTGGTGTGGCGCATGGAGCGATCATGCCCGATACGCACGCACTGCGTCAATCGCGCATCCGGCATCGCCCATCGGTCAGTCGAGCGCCTTTCCGGCTTTTTCGTCCATGCAGCGGATGGCGAGCAGCGTGAACGCACCGCAACCAATCGCATACCACGCCGGCGCATTCGGGTTGCCGGTTGCCGCGATCAGCCACGTGACGAAAAACTGCGCGAAGCCGCCGAAGATCGCGACGCCCACGCTGTACACGAGTGCGCCGCCCGTCGCACGCACCGCACGCGGGAACAGCTCGCCGAGCATCGCACCCGTCGCGCCGATGTTGATCGCGTGCACGATCGACAGCGCGGCGATGATCGACAGCAGCGATGCGGCGCCCGGCCAGCGGTTCAGCGCGATGAACGCCGGGTAGATCGCGGCCATCAGCGCGATGCGCGTCCACCAGACGATCCGGTTGCGCCCGTACACGTCGGACAGGTGGCCGCCGATCGGCGTCACGAGCATCAGGATCGCGCCCGCGACGCAGCCGGCCGTCATCGACAGCCAGGTCGGCAGATGCAACACCTGCACGCCGTAGATCGCCATGTAGAACACGATGATGTAGTGGATCGACGTGCCGCCGATCGTTACGCCGAGGCCCGCGAATACGGCCTTGCCGTGATGGCGCAGCACGTCGGCGAGCGGCAGCGATGCGACCGGCTCGTCGTGCGTGGCGGCGGGCGCGGCGGCCGGCACTTCCTCGACGGTGCGGCGCAGCCAGTAGCCGAGCGGCACGAACAGCGTGCCGATGATGAACGGGACGCGCCAGCCCCAGCTTTCGAGCTGCGCGGCATTGAGCGTCGATGTCAGCGCGACGCCGGTCAGCGCACCGGCGAGCGCGGCGAGTCCCTGGCTCGAGAACTGGAACGATGCGTAGAAACCGCGACGATGCTGCGGCGCCTGTTCGAGCAGCAGCGTGGTCGACGCGCCGACTTCGCCGCCCGACGCGAACCCTTGCAGCAGGCGCGCGAGCACGAGCAGCAGCGGGGCGGCGAGGCCGATCTGCGCGAAGGTCGGCGCGACGGCGATCGTCGCGGTGCCGAGCGCCATCAGCAGCAGCGTGAGGATCATCGCCTTCTTGCGGCCGGCGCGGTCGGCATACATGCCGATCACGAGCCCGCCGAGCGGGCGCGTGACGAAGCCGACACCGAAGCTCGCGACCGCGAGCATCAATTGCCCGAACGACGAATGCACGGGAAAGAACAGCTTGCCGATCAGGATCGCGAAGAAGCTGTAGACCGTGAAGTCGTAGAACTCGAGCGCGTTGCCGACGGCGGCGGCCGCGATCAGCCGGCGTTTCTTCGCGGCGGCGCGAGCATCGACCGGCGTGCCGGCGAGCGAAAGGGCGGACGTTTCCATGTGGGGTTCCCCCGGTTGGCGCGAAACGATGGGATGAAGGGCCGTCAGGCCGCGAGCCAGGCTTCGGCGATGCGAACCCAGTAGCTCGCGCCGATCGCGAGAATGTCGTCGTTGAAGTCGTAGCCGGGGTTGTGCACCATGCAGCCGCCCTTGCTGCCGATCCCGTTGCCGATGAATGCGTAGCAGCCGGGGCGCGCTTCGAGCATGAACGCGAAATCCTCGCTGCCCATCAGCGGCGCGGCGTCGGTTTCGACACGCTCGGCGCCGAGCATCTGGCGCGCGATGTCGGCCGCGAATGCAGTCGGCTCCGCGTGATTGACGAGCACCGGGTAGCCGTAGTCGTAGTCGACTTCCGCCGTGACGCCGAAGCTCTCCGCCTGGCCTTTCGCGAGCGCTTCGATGCGGCGCGCGAGCAGCGCGCGCACGTCGGCGTTCAGTGCGCGCACCGACAGCTTCATCACGACGGTTTCGGGAATGATGTTGAAGGTCTCGCCGGCCTGCACGCTGCCGACCGTGATCACGGCCGCATGCTGCGCATCGACCTCGCGCGCGACGATCGTCTGCAGCGCGACCATGATGCTGCCCGCGGCCGACATCGGATCGCGCGCGAAATGCGGCATCGCGCCGTGGCCGCCGACACCGCGCAGCGTGATCGTCACACGGTCGGCTGACGCCATCGCGGCGCCGGTGCGGAAGGCCATGTCGCCGGCCGCGCGGCCCGGCATGTTGTGGATCGCGAAGATCGCGTCGCACGGGAAACGGTCGAACAGGCCGTCGTCCATCATCGCCTTCGCGCCGCCGAAGTTTTCCTCGGCCGGCTGGAAGATCAGGTTCAGCGTGCCGGAGAACTGGCGCGTCGCCGCGAGGTGGCGCGCCGCGCACAGCAGCATCGCGGTGTGGCCGTCGTGGCCGCACGCATGCATCTTGTTCGCATGGCGGCTCGCGTACGGCAGGCCGGTGGCTTCCGCGAGCGGCAGTGCATCCATGTCGGCACGCAGCCCGACCGTGCGTGTGCCTTGCCCTTCGCGCAGCACGCCGACCACGCCCGTCTTGCCGATGCCGCGATGCACGTCGTAACCCCAGCCGGCGAGCAGCTCGGCGACGAGGTCGCTCGTGAGCGTTTCCTCGAATGCGAGTTCGGGGTGAGCGTGGATGCGACGACGCACCTCGACCAGCTCGGGCGCGATCGCGGCGATACCGGGGATGACGGGGTTCACGGCTTGCAGCATGGTCTCTCCTGTGGGGCGGCTGGGGCGTTTGACGCACATATGACGAGCAAGCATATAAATTTCTTTTGCGTACCAGAAGCTGATAAATTGCTTTGGTGCTCACCACCGGTTGCCGCTCGGGAATACCCTGAGCCGGTGTGTGCCGTGCAGCACAGGGTTTCCACGGATCACGCGTCGCCGCCATGAAATACCATCAGCTGAAAGCGTTCGTCACCGTCGCGGAAGAGGGGAGCATTCGCGCGGCCGCGCGGCGCCTGAACGTGTCGCCGGCGGCACTGACGAAGGCGGTCAAGGAGCTGGAGATCGCGCTCGGCGTATCGCTCGTCGTACGCACCGCGCGCGGTGTTCAGCTCACCGCGTTCGGCCAGCAGTTGCAGGTGCGCGCGCGGCTGATCGTCGCCGAAATGCAGCGCGCCCGCGATGACATCGAGCAGGCGCAAGGGGCGATGACGGGCTCCGTCGCGGCGGCGGTCACGCCGGCCGCCGCGGTGACGATCCTGCCCGATGCGTTTCGCGCGTTCCGGCGGCGTTTTCCGGTGGCGCGCGTCAGTATCGTCGAAGGGTTTCCGGGCGTCGCGCTGCCGCGGCTGCACGACGGCTCGCTCGATTTCGCGGTGGCCGTCGTCGTGCCCGAACTGCTGGCCGCCGAGTTCGATCACGCCGAACTGTATTCGAGCCGTTCGCTGATCGTCGCGCGCAAGGGGCATCCGCTCGCATCGGCCACGTCGCTCGCCGATCTCGTCGAAGCCGACTGGCTGATGAATCCGTCGCCCGAAAGCTCGACGCAGGTGCTCTTCAATTCGTTCGTCGCCTACGGGTTGCCGGTGCCGGCGCGCGTCGTCGAATGCCCGAGCTTCGGGCTCGCGCGCAGCCTGATGATGGGCTGCGACCTGATTGCCTCGATGCCCGAGCAGCTGCTGCAGGGCGAGTGGGCGCGCGACCAGTTCGCGGTCCTGCCGATCCGCGAGCGGTTGCCGGCCGTATCGGTGCAGGTCATCACGCGTCGCGACAGCCCGCTGACGCCGGCAGCGGCGATGCTGCTCGATTGCCTGCGCGATTCCGCGAGGCGCAAGGGGCTGATGTGAACCTGCGCCCGTGGGCAGCGACCGTCGTTGCGTCGTTATCCTGACGATCGGGCGTGCGGCGTTGCCGTTGCCCGGCGGGCACGTGGCTTGCGCAGCGGGCACGTCATTGCGGCGTCTGCCGCGCGAGCCGGTATCATAGCGGCCGGCCCGCCGCTCCGGCCGGCCTCCAACCACATCGCCATCCGGCATCCAGCAATCAGAGGCATTTCATGACCAGTGCAACCCAATTCGACAACGTATCGGTCGTCAAGCGCGCGAACGTCTATTTCGACGGCAAGTGCGTGTCGCATACCGTGCTCTTCCCGGACGGCACGCGCAAGACGCTCGGCGTGATCCTGCCGTGCGCGCTCAACTTCGGCACCGATGCGCCCGAATTGATGGAAGTGCAGGCCGGCAAGTGCCGCGTGAAGCTCGACGGCAGCAGCGAATGGCAGACCTACGGCGCCGGCGAATCGTTCTCGGTGCCGGGCAAGAGCCGTTTCGACATCGAAGTGCTCGAGACGCTCGATTACGTCTGCAGCTACCTGTAAGACGCGCGCAGCAAAAGAAAAGCCCCGCCGAAGCGGGGCTCGTCACAAGCGGATGGCGCGAGGCCATCCGGAGCGCCTGTTCTCTTACAGGCAGGCGTTGATGTCGCCGGCCGACGATGCGTCTCCGCCGCGGAAACCGACCCACGTCTTTGCATTCGCGGCGTTGGCCGGGCGCACGACGGCCGCGGCGCCGTTCGGCGGCTGCTGGCCCGGCGCATACACGGCCATGGCGAGGCCGTTCGCGAGTTCATACTGCGACGTCACTTGTTGCTGCGACTTGTCGGCCCAGGTCTTGGCGATGCATTGCGCGACCTGGTCGGCGGGCTTCTGGCTTTGTCCCACGTTTTGGAGGGCAGAATCGGCTGCATGAGCAGAAAATGCCACGGTCAATGCGATGAGCGGTAAGTATTTCGCGTTCACGTTATCTCCCTCGAGTCGTGATTGATTGAGTGGGATGCGCAGCAGGACTGCGTGCAAGTGAGATCGCATCGAACAAGCACGGTTCCGGCTATTCCGAAACAAGTTGTTAACGCGCTTGCCAAATGGCGACTCCGATGCTGTGCACTTTGCTGCGGCACGGCATGCATCGTGTGCGGTTCGACGTCATGCGCGGCGTGGTCGGCGCGCTGCCCGGTCGTGTGGTGAAGTGATGGTCGCGGCGAGCGGCATGCATGTGCATGCCGTGCCGCAACTCTTTATTTGATCGCGCAGTGGAATGGCTGATTGATGGCCCCGTCGCATGGGCACCATGATGACAAACTTTCGGCCGTCGAATTGTTAACCAACTTTAAACAGGGAAAGCGACGGAATGCGAGGCGGCACGCGACGGGCGTGCCGCGTCGTGCGCAGAGGTGACGAGAGCGGGGCGTGCGCGGCGAGGGTGCCGCGCGGCACGGTGGGTCAGCCGGCCTTGCGCGTGCCGATGTCGCGCAGGTTGGCCGGGACGATCGGGCGGAAGCGCTCGCGTTTCTGTTCGTCGTCGAAGTGCTGCAACGCGGGCTTGATGAGGTCGCTGCGCGATACGATGCCCGTGATGCGCATCGATTGCTCGTCGGCGACGACGGGCAGGCGCTCGAGCCCGAGCGTCGCGAGTCGCGATGCGACGACGCGGCACGTTTCGTGCGCTCGGGCAACCGCCGGCGCACGATTGGCGAACGCGCGCGCGATCGGCGTGTCGGGTGCAGCCTGTGCGCGCTGCGCATCGAGCGTCGCGCGATCGACGAGACCGAGCAGGCGCCCGTTCTGCACGACCGGGTACGCGCGGTGCGTCTGCTTCGCGCCGAAGTACTGTGACTCGACGGCATCGAGCGTCGCCGCGCCGTCGATCGTGACGAGCAGGTCGGCGGACGTCATCACTTCGCCGATGTCGTGCCGCTCGAGCGGATCGACGCCGTATTCGCGATAGATGTGATAGCCGCGGCGTGCGATCTTTTCCGTCATGATCGAGCGTTTCATCACGATGGTCGCGAAGCCGTGCGCGACGAGCGTCGCCGCGAGCAGCGGCAGCAGCGCGTTCGCGTCATGCGTGAGGCCGAACGCGAACACGATTGCGGTGAGCGGGGCGCCGAGCGTTGCGCCGAGGGTCGCGGCCATGCACACGAGCGGCCACAGTGTCGGGTCGCCGCCCGGCAGCATCGGCGACAGCACGGTGCCGAGGCCGGCGCCGAGCATCAGCAGCGGAGCGAGCACGCCGCCCGACGTGCCCGAGCCGAGCGCGATCACCCACGTCACGGCTTTCACGATCAGCAGCGCGAGCGCGATCTTCAAGGCGATGTGCTGGTGCAGCAGGTCGCCGATCACGTCGTAGCCCACGCCGAGCGCGCGCGGCTCGAGCCAGCCGCCGATGCCGATCACGATCGCGCCGAGCGCGGGCCACCACATCCAGTGCACCGGCAGCTTCGCGAAGGTGTCCTCGACGCGGTACAGCGCGGCCGACAGCCCGCATGCGAGCAAGCCCGACAGCAGGCCCGCGACGATGCACGACAGCAGCGCGACGGGCGTCGGCGCGGCCGTCGTCAGCGGAAACAGCGGATCGACGCCGAAGAACACGGCCCGGGCGAAACCCGCCACCGCGCATGCCAGTGCGACCGGCAGGAAACTGCGCGGACGCCATTCGAACAGCAGCAGTTCGACCGCGAGCAGCACGGCGGCGACCGGCGTGCCGAACACGGCCGTCATGCCGGCGGCCGCACCGGCGACGAGCAGCGTCTTGCGCTCGGCGGCAGTGACGTGCACGCACTGCGCGATCAGCGAACCGAGCGCGCCGCCCGTCATGATGATCGGGCCTTCGGCGCCGAACGGGCCCCCGCTGCCGATCACGACGCCGGACGACAGCGGCTTGAGGATCGCGACCTTCGGCGACATGCGGCTCTTGCCGAACAGGATCGCCTCGATCGCTTCAGGAATGCCGTGGCCGCGGATCTTTTCCGAACCGAAGCGCGCCATCAACCCCACGATCAGCCCGCCGATCACCGGCACCACGATCACCCACGCGCCGAGCGTGTTGTTCGCGGGCGAGCGGTCGACGAACGAGAACTGCTGGAAGAAGAACAGGTTCGTGAACAGATGGATCAGGCTCAACAGCACGAACGCGGCAAGCGTGCCGAGCAGGCCGATCCCGGCGGCAAGCAACGCGATCCCGGGCAGGCGTTCGTTGGTCGAGAAATCGCGTTTGTGTGGGGCGTTCATCGGCGTGGAAAAAGCATGGGTCAGTAATCGATCTGCGGAACCTGGAACGCGTCCTTGAGCGACTTCAGCTCGGCGCGATGCATGGCCGCGAGGCGGGCGAGCAGCGTCTCGCCGGCCGGCTCGAGATGAACCTCGACCTGCCGGCGATCCGCTTCGCTCGTCTTGCGCTTCACGAGGCCGAGCGCTTCGCAGCGCGTGACCAGCGCGACGACTCCGTGATGCTGCGCCTGCAGGCGTTCCGCGAGTTCGCCGATGGTCGCCCATTCGCGATGCGGGTAGCCCTTGATGTGCAGCAACAGCAGGTATTGCAGCGGCGTCACGCCCTCGCTTTGCGCGGCGCGCTCGGAGAAGCGCTCGAAGCGGCGCATCTGGTAGCGGAACTCGGACAGTTGCTGGAAATCGCTTTTCGTCAGCGCGCGTCGGGTATCGTTCATCGGGGGCGGTCGATCAGTCGGTTACGGTAGCGTGAAATATATCACAACATGATATAAATGGCCGAATTCGCGCGAATAGGTTGCACGCCTCGTTGCGCCGGCCGCTACATGGCGTTACGAGCGCGGCATACGTCAGGCAGCCTCGAGCATTTGCGTCTGCCGATAAAGGCCCGTGACGAGATCCGTCTGGGTAATGATCCCGACGAGCCGGTGCGATTCATCGACGACCGGAATGTGGTGGTGGCCCGAATGCGTCAACAGCGGGACGAGCGCGGTGATCGGTATCGTTTCCGGCACGCACGCGACGTCGCGCGTCATCACGGAGGCGACGCTCGCCGGCTGGCCGCCGAACGATTGCGGCAGCCGCGCGGACAGGCGTTGCCACCACGGGGTCGGGCGGCGCAGCGGGCGCGTGAGGTCGGCGCGCGTGACGATGCCGGTCAGGCGGCCTTCGCCGTCGACGACGGGCAGCGCCTTCACGCGATGGCGGTCGAGCAGCGTGAGCGCGGCCATTACCGATGTCGACGGCGCGACTTCGATCGCATCCTTCGTCATCAGGTCGGCGCACGAGAGCTGGCCGAACGTGCGTGTGTAGGCCTGCATCTCGGTTTCGCGCAGCAGCGCTTCCAGGTCGTCCGGATCGACGTCGAGCCATTCGCTGCGGCGCTTGAGCACCGCGTCGAGGTCGCCGCGTGTGAAGCGGCCGCGCGCCGGTGCGGCGGCGCCCGCCTGCGGTTTCGCTTCGGGGCGCACGCCGCCGTGCGGGTAGCGGTGCCCGGTCAGCGTGTGATAGGCGAGTGCGGCGGACAGCAGGATGGCCGATTGCAGCGCGATCGGCTCCAGCACGAAGCTGAACCCGAGCGAATGGATCGCGGGGCCGCCGACCACGGCCGTGAGCGCGACGGCGCCCGACGGCGGGTGCACGCAGCGCAGCGCGAACATGCCGCCGATCGCGCACGCGATCGCGACCGCGGCGGCCGTGATCGGATCGGCGATCCATTGTGCGCAGGCGACACCGACCGTCGCCGCGACGAGATTGCCGCCGATGATCGACCACGGCTGCGCGAGCGGACTCGCCGGCACCGCGAACAGCAGCACGGCCGATGCGCCCATCGGCGCGACGAGCAGCGGCACGAGGCCCGGTACGTCAGACAGCACGCGCATGGTCACGCCGACGGTCGCGATGCCGACGAGCGCGCCCGTGCACGAACGCAGGCGCTCGCGCCAGCCCAGCGACATCGGCTGGGGAATGAAGCTGTGCAGCCATTGCCGCAACGTGCGGCGCGACGAAGGGGAGCCTGACGACATGGACGGTAAGCGGTAAAGATGACAGCGCGGGCGCGCGCGGCGACGAGCCGCGAATTATATCGTGTTGTGATATAAATTGTCCGCGCCGCATCAAGGCGGTGCATGTGCGTGACACGCATGTCTTGCAAAAACCTTTCATCCGATGAAAGTTTATGGTCGTGGCAATAGCGCAAATTTGTCTGTAGCGGCGTACAATTCGGGCCACTGAATCCCCCCTTCATGCCAGAACCACGTACGCGATGCCCGCTCTCCCGCCTTTCTCCCGGCACGGTGATCGATTCGACGTGGTTCGCGGCTGCGTTCCGTTCCCCACCTGACGCGAGCGCTGCCGACGCCTCCCCACTGACTCTCCCCAAGCTAATTCAATGGACATGCTCGAAAACATGCGCCTGTTCGTGCGCGTTGTCGAAGCCGGCAGTTTTACTGCGGTCGCGAAGGAAATCGACGCGACCACCGCGCAGGTGTCGCGCGCGGTTTCGAACCTCGAAGCGCACGTACAGACGCGCCTGCTGCATCGCACGACGCGCCACCTCGGCCTCACCGAAAGCGGCGAACGCTATTTCGAGCGCGCGAAATCGATCCTCGCGGAAATCGACTACGCGAACGCGGAGGCGCGCAACGCACTGCTGCGGCCGAGCGGCAAGATGCGCATCCACGCGATGACGGGGCTCGGGCAGAGTCATGTCGTGTCGTCGATCGTCCGCTACCAGGAGGACAACCCCGACGTGTCGGTCGAGCTGACGCTCGCGCAGCGGATGCCGAATCTCGTCGAGGAGGGCTATGACGTATCGATCGTGACGGCGTCGCAACTGCCCGATTCGGGCTACGTCGCGCAGACCTGCGGCACGAGCTGCAGCGTGCTCGTCGCGTCGCGCGAATACCTGGCGCGCCACGGCACGCCGCAGACGCCCGACGAATTGCCGAACCACGTGTGCCTGCGCCTCGACACGCCCGCATCGCCGGCCGGCGAATGGCGGCTCGAGCGCAGCGATGGCGAGGAGGCCATCTACGAGCTGCAGCCCGCGCCGTTCCAGGTCAACGTGCCGGACGCGCTGTGTGTCGCGGTGCGCGCCGGGCGAGGGATCGCGTGCGTCGCGCTGTATACGGTGCTCGACGACATCCGCGAAGGGCGGCTGATCCGCGTGCTGCCCGAGTATCGGCTGCAGACGGTGAGCGTGTATGCCGTCTACGCGACGCGTCGTTATCTCGATGCGAAGATCCGCACGTTCCTCGACCACCTGCGCACGACGCTCACGCCCGCGCTGGAGGACGACCTGCGCGAACTCGACCGGCTGACCACCGAACAGTCGCCCGGCGGCCGCAAGCGCGCTTGACGTCCTGCGAGGCCTGGGCTGCGGATCGGGTGCAATCGAGTATGGAAATCGTATCGATATCGGTCTAACGTCCAGAGACTATCGATCGATTCAAGAATTGCATGATTGAACTGCACCAGCTTCGCTGCTTCGTCGCGGTCGCCGAGGAGCTGCATTTCGGTCGCGCGGCCCGGCGGCTCTTCATGACCCAGCCGCCGCTCAGCCGGCAGATCCAGCTGCTCGAGCATGCGCTCGGCATCGCGCTGCTCGAACGCAGCAGCCGGCAGGTCAGCCTGACCGCGGCCGGCGAGCGGTTCCTGCGCGACGCGCGGCACATTCTCGAATTTTCCGCACGGGCCGAGCAGGCCGCGCAGCGCGTCGCGCATGGCGGCGCCGGCCGCATCACGCTCGGCTTCACGGCGGTCAGCGCGTACCGGATGATCCCGATGCTGCTGGCGCATGCCGCGCACGCGCTGCCGGACGTCGACGTCGAATTGCGCGAGATGGTGTCGACCGTGCAGATCGATGCGCTGGCGTCACGGATGCTCGACGCGGGCTTCGTGCGCCAGCGGGCCGCCCGCCAGCCGCTCGAATACCGGCTCGTGCAGCGCGAACCGATGCTGGTCGCGGTCGCGGAGGGGGCGCCGCTCGCCGCGTGCGAGCGCATCGGCCCCGACGATCTCGACCGGCAGCCGTTCATCGCGTATTCGCCGAACGAGGGGAAATACTTCCACGACCTGATCTCGGGCCTGTTCGCGAACGCGGGGCGGCTGCCGAACTACCTGCATTACGTCGGGCAGACGCATACGATCCTGGGCCTCGTGCGTGCGGGCCTGGGCGCCGCACTCGTGCCGGCGTCGGCGCGCGAACTGCATGTCGACGGCGTGGTGTTCCGGCCGTTGGCGGGCACCGACGTGGCGGCCGAGCTGTATCTCGCATGGCGCACGGACAACGACAATCCTGCGTTGCCGGTGTTCAACGCGATGGTCGAGCGGTTTCTCGCGCAGGAGCAGGGCGGCGCGGTGACGTGATGCGCCGGGGAATCCGTCCGGCGATGTGACAAGCTTTCAGTCCGGAAGGGGGCGCATGCGATGACAAGCAATCCTGACCGAGCACGACGGGTCGCAGTCCTGCGAATCCTTACCGTACTGAAAGCCGTTTCGCTGCCGGTGTTCCAGCGGAGGAACGCAGCGCTTCGCTGCACTGCGACAACTGCTTGACGCTGCATGCCGGTCGGCGCAGGATACGTCCGTGCATTTGGAGCGGGACGCGCCGGCCGCGCGGTTCCTGCACCCGCGATATGCAGAAGAACAACGATGAGCCTTTACGCACTCGTACCGGAATACCGGCCCCGCGTCTGTCGGCCCGCCGGAACCACGCTTCTCCCGACGCCCGCCGCGTCACGTATCCGTCATCCCGTTTCGTACCGTGCCTCGGTACGCTTCCCCGTTCGCGCGCGAGCCGCGACGATGAACGGCGCCCGTCCGGCGCGCCGCATCGCGGCACCGTCCGCCATCCTTCATTACCGCATCCTGAACGGCGCCTACACCGGCGTCTCGTGACGCCCGTCGCGCCCGTCCTTGTATTGCGCCGCCGGCTTTGCCTGGCTGCCCGGCGGCACCGAAGTCCGAAGCATTTCGATTGAGCTTGAAAGAGCACACGCAAGCAGTTCGGTTCGAGGTTCAAGGAGAAAAACTCATGTCGCAGCTTTCGAATGAAGAAGCAAACGGCAGTTCGGGGAGTGGCAAGGTCAAGCTGGTCAAGTGGGCGATCATCATCGCCGGCGTCGCGATCGCGGCACCGGCCGCGCTGTTCATCCTGAAGGGGGTGATCGCGCTGGTCACGGCGGGCGTGATCGGTCTCGGCGCGATCTACTTGGCGCCGGTCGTCGCGATGAAGTTCGCGAACCAGAAGGTGAAGATGATCGTCGAGGAGGCGCAGGCGAATCCGATCGAGACGCTGATCAACCAGCTCGCGGAAAAGCGCCAGGCGGCACAGAAATTCGCGGACAGCATCACCGCGTTCCGTACCGAGGTGAAGAACTTCGAGAACAAGACGGAACTGTTCGAGAAGCAGTATCCGGACGACGCGCCGCGCTTCAGGCAGCAGCTCGACACGATGAAGCAACTGCTCTCGTTCCGCGAGGGGCGCTACAAGCAGGTGCAGGCCGAGCTGAAGAACTTCGCGTCGGCGATCGACCGTGCGAAGGCGATGTGGGACATGTCGCAGGCGGCGCAGCAGATGAACAAGCTCGCGGGCCGGCAGGCGTCCGACACGTTCGAGCAGATCAAGACCGACGTGGCCGTCGATTCGGTGATGCGCTCGGTCAACAAGGCGTTCTCCGAAATGGAGACGTCGCTGATGGATAACCCCGAGGTCAAGCAGGCGCAGCAGCAGGCGGTGGCGAACGCCCCGCACGCGCCCGGGCTCGATGCGGCGAACCCCGCGCAGCTGCCGTCGAAACAACAATAACTTCCTGCAGGCACGCAACCATGAAAAAACTGCTTGGCGCCATCGCGTTTCTGGTAGTGCTCGTCGGCGTATGGATCGTTCATCAGGGCGGCCTGTCGACGCTGATTCCCGCGCATGACGCGGCCCCGGCCTCGACATCCGCGCAAAACGGCGACAGCGGCCAGTCGGCGCAGACGCCGCCGTCGGCCAGCGTGCTGCCGGCCGGCTTCACGCCGCAGGCCAGCACGCTGAAATCGATCGCCGAAAACGGCATCGTGCGGATCTCGGTGCAGAACCCGAGCGAACCGTTCTTCGGCGAGGACAAGGGCTCGCCGCACGGCTTCAACGTCGAGTTCGCGCGGCTGCTGTTCGCGGACCCGTCGTTCTCGCACGGGGGCAAGCCGGTCGTCGTCGATACCCGCCACGAGGTCGACACGTACCCCGGCGTGCCGAAACAACTGCTCGATACCGACGCGAAGGGGAACCACGTGGTCGACGTGGCGATGGACGGGCTGACGTTCCCTGACAACACGCCGGCAGGCATCGTCTATTCGGTGCCGTACGTCGACGATTTCGGCTATTCGCTGATCGTGCGGCAAGGCTCCGCCATCCGCTCGACCGACGATCTCACGGGCAAGACGGTCGGCATCCTGAAGGGCGACCCGGACGTGCGTGCGTTCGTTACGCGCCAGTATCCGAACGTGAAGTTCGTCGAAGTCGACGATTCCGATCCGGCGTTCATCGCGAAGAGCATCGACGGCCATACGGTCGATGCGTTCATCTACGACTATCCGTTCGCGGTCAGCTCGATCAAGGGCACCGACCTGAAATTCGCGGTGACCAAGCTCGACGGCTCGAACATCGCGTACAAGATCGGCGTGCGCGCGGATGACCAGGATCTGCTGATCTACCTGAACGCCGCGATCGCGAAGCTCAAGCAGTCGCCGCAGTATCTCGAGCTGCTGCGCAAGTACTTCGTCAGCGACCAGGCGGTGACGACCGCGGCCGCGTCGGGCGAACACACGTACGTGGTGAAGGCGGGCGACACGCTGAACATGATCGCGGCGAGCAAGCTCGGCAGCGGCCAGCGCTATCGCGAGATTCAACGCCGCAACAACCTCGCCAATCCGAACCTGATCCTGGCGGGCCAGCATCTCGTGATTCCGGTGCGCTGACGGCGGCGTGAAGTGAACGAAAAGGAAGGGATGTGAAGGACGGCGCGCGGCCCGGCGGAGGTGATTCGCCGGGCCGCGCGCAGGTGGGCGTCAGTGGGTGATCGACAGGAACAGGTAGGCGGCGAACAGCGACAGGTGCACGACGCCGTGCAGCACCGTCGTGCGGCCCTGGCTGAGCGTCAGCGTGCTGACGAGCAGCGTCAGTGCCAGCAGCACGGTTTCCATCGGGCCGATGCCGAGCGTGAGCGGCTGGCCGACCCAGATGAACACGGCCGCGACGGTCGGGATCGTGAGCCCGATACTCGCGAGTGCCGACCCGAGCGCAAGGTTCATGCTGGTCTGCAGGCGATTCGCGCGTGCGGCGGTGACGGCCGCGAGCCCTTCCGGCAGCAGCACGAGCGCGGCGATCACGATACCGACCGCGGCTTCGGGCGCACCGAGCCGCAATACGGCATGCTCGACGGCCGGCGACAGCAGCTTCGCGAGCAGCACGACCGCGACGAGGCTCGCGAACAGCAGCAGCAGGCTGATCAGCGCGGTGCGGCTGCTCGGCGGCGCCGCGTGAACCGATTCGTTCGCGCTGTCGTGCGCGGTGAGGAAGTAGTCGCGGTGACGCACGGTCTGCACGAACACGAATGCGCCGTACAGCACGAGCGACGACACGCCGGCGAACGCGAGCTGCGATTTCGAAAAGAACGGGCCCGGTGCGGCGTTCAGGTAGTTCGGCATCACGAGCGACAGCACGGACAGGGAAGCCAGCACCGCGAGCGCCTTGCTCGCGCCGCGCCCCTGGAAGTCCTGCTCGCCGTGCTTCCATGCGCCGACCAGCAGGCAGATGCCGACGATACCGTTGCAGATGATCATCACGGCGGCGAACACGGTGTCGCGTGCGAGGCCCGATTTCTCGGGGCCGGCGCCGAGCATCACCGACACGATCAGCGCGACTTCGATGACGGTCACGGCGACTGCGAGCACGAGCGTGCCGAACGGTTCGCCGACCCGATGGGCGACGACTTCGGCGTGGTGGACGGCGGCGAACACGGCGCCGGCGAGTGCGGCGGCGAACACCGCGATGACGAGGCCTTCGGCCGGCACGACGCGCGACAGCGCGAGGACCAGCCATGCGGCAAGCGGGGCCACGAGGGTCCAGCGCGGGAGCTGGTTGGACGAGAGCGGCATGGAGGGTTTCCTTATGCGAGTGGCGGCGCGCGACGCGCCGTCACGGGTTGACGAAGCCCGGCCGTACTATCCGCCGAACGAGGATGATGAAACCGGAAGATGGCAGCACGCAACGGTGCTGCCCTGGGTTCGCCGCCGCGAGGCAGCGAGGGGCGCGGGCGGGCCGGAGCCCGTCGCGGGATGAAACGATTCGATGCGCCCGCCGCAAACCGCGAGGCGGGCGCGTGAGACGACGCGCGTGCCGGAGGCTCGGTTCCGACCCCGGAAGGGCGGCCGGCAATGGACGGCAGTGGCGGCGTGACACGCGGTTTCCCCCTGAAATCCGGTGGTTTGCCGGATTTTATCAGGCGTTCGGGGGTCGCTATCTCATATTCGAACGCTTTCATTGACCTTTCGGTTTGCAAAAAGTGCCCCGAACGTTCGAATTTTTTGTCTTTGCAGTTTCCGTAACGGTCTCTTGCACGACAAATTCGGGCACGCCCTGACATAAATATACCGACCGGTCGGTTTATAATCGCTCGCACTTCCACTTCATGACGGATCGCAAGCGATGGCTGTTTCTTCTGCACATTCGGTGAACCCGGGCGCGCTGGCGCCGTCGGCAGTCGTCGGCGTGATCGGCGCCGGCGCGATGGGCGCGGGCATTGCGCAGGTCGCGGCGGCGGCCGGCCATACGGTGCTGCTGTACGACCTGAACGAAGCCGCTTGCGACAAGGCGCTGGCCGGCATCCGCGCGCAGTTCGCGCGGCTCGCAGAGAAAGGCCGGCTCGAACCGGCACAGGCCGATGCGGCAGGCAGCCGGCTCCGCGCGGTGCGTGCGCTGGCCGATTTCGCAGGTGCCGCGCTGATCGTCGAGGCGGCCGCCGAGCGGCTCGACGTGAAGCGCGAGATCTTCGCGACGCTCGAGCGCCATGTCGACGACGCGTGCCTGCTGGCGACCAACACGTCGTCGATCTCGATCACGTCGATCGCGGCCGGGCTGCGCGCGCCGCAGCGCGTCGCCGGCCTGCATTTCTTCAACCCGGCACCGCTGATGGCGCTCGTCGAGGTGGTCAGCGGGCTCGCGACCGCGCCCGAAGTCGCACAGGTGCTGGTTGCGACCGCCGCCGCGTGGGGCAAGCAGCCCGTGATGGCCAAATCGACGCCGGGCTTCATCGTGAACCGCGTCGCGCGGCCGTATTACGCGGAGGCGCTGCGCGTGCTGAACGAACAGGGTGGTGCGCCGGCGTCGATCGACGCGGTGATGCGCGAGGCCGGCGGCTTCCGGATGGGGCCGTTCGAGCTGATGGACCTGATCGGTCACGACGTGAACTTCGCGGTGACCGAATCGGTGTTCCGCGCGTACTTCAACGATCCGCGCTACACGCCGTCGCTGATCCAGCAGGAACTCGTGAACGCGGGTTTCCTCGGGCGCAAGTCGGGGCGCGGTTTCTACTCGTATGCGGACGGCGCGACGCCGCCCGCGCCTGATCTCGAAGCCCCGCGCGCCGCGCCGGCCGACGTCGCACTGTTTGCGCAGGACGGCCCGGCAGCCACGCTGCATACGCGTTTCACCGAACGCATCGCGGGCGCCCGGCAGGCCGGCGCGCATGCCGACGACCTGCTCGCGACGGCCGGCCGCGCATCGATCGCGCTGACCGACGGCCGCACCGCGACCGCGCGCGCCGCGCAGACGGGCGTGGCCGATCTCGTGCTGGTCGACCTCGCGCGCGATTATACGCAGGCCGGGCTCGTCGCGCTGACGCGTGCGCTCCAGTGCAGCGACGCGGCCTATGCGGACGCGGTCGGCCTGTTCCAGCAGGCGGGTTTTCGTGTCGTCGGCGTCGCGGACGTGCCGGGCATGGTCGCGATGCGCACCGTCGCGATGCTCGCGAACGAGGCGGCCGACACGGTGAACCAGGGCGTGTGCTCGCCCGCCGATCTCGATCTCGCGATGGAGAAGGGCGTGAACTACCCGTGCGGCCCGCTTGCGTGGGCCGATGCGATCGGCATCGGCCGCGTGTTTCGCGTGCTGTCGAACCTGGCGGCGAGCTACGGCGAGGACCGCTATCGCGTGTCGCCGCGCATCGCCGCACTGCATGCGGCCGGCCGCACGTTCCGGTCGTAACGCCGGCTTCGTCACCTCGAACACGATAACGACATCACTCCATTGGAGGAGCACCCCGATGACCCACCCGACGCATCCCGCCGCCGCCCTCGAGCCGATCGAGACCGCCAGCCGCGACGAACTGCAGGCACTGCAGCTCGAGCGCATGAAGTGGTCGCTGCGCCACGCGTACGACAACGTCCCGCACTATCGCCGCACGTTCGATGCGGCCGGCGTGCACCCGGACGACCTGAAGTCGCTCGCCGATCTCGCGAAGTTTCCGTTCTCGACCAAGAACGATTTGCGCGACAACTATCCGTTCGGGCTGTTCGCGGTGCCGCGCGAGCAGGTCGTGCGCGTGCACGCGTCGAGCGGCACGACGGGCAAGCCGACGGTGGTCGGCTACACCGCGCGCGACATCGATACCTGGGCGAACGTGACCGCGCGCTCGATCCGCGCGGCCGGCGGCCGCCCGGGCGACACGCTGCACAACGCGTTCGGCTATGGCCTCTTCACGGGCGGCCTCGGGATTCACTATGGTGCGGAACGGCTCGGCTGCATGGTCGTGCCGATGTCGGGCGGGCAGACCGAGAAGCAGGTGCAACTGATCCGCGATTTCGAGCCGAAGATCATCCTCGTCACGCCGTCGTACATGCTGAACCTGATCGACGAAATGGTGCGGCAGGGGATGGACCCGGCCGAGTCGTCGCTAAAGATCGGCATCTTCGGCGCCGAGCCGTGGACGCAGGCGCTGCGCGAGGAAGTGGAGACGCGCGTGGGCATCGACGCGCTGGACATCTACGGGCTGTCGGAAGTGATGGGGCCGGGCGTTGCGTGCGAATGCGTCGAGACGAAGGACGGCCCGGTAATCTGGGAAGACCATTTCTATCCGGAGATCATCGATCCCGTCACGGGCGAAGTGCTGCCCGACGGCAGCCAGGGCGAGCTCGTGTTCACGTCGCTGACGAAGGAAGCGATGCCGGTGATCCGCTACCGCACGCGCGACCTCACCGCGCTGCTGCCGCCGACCGCGCGCGCGATGCGCCGGCTCGCGAAGATCACCGGCCGCTCCGACGACATGCTGATCGTGCGCGGCGTGAACGTGTTCCCGAGCCAGATCGAGGAGATCGTCGTCGCGCTGTCGCAGCTGTCGGGCCAGTTCCAGATCACGCTGTCGCGCGACGGTCACATGGACCGGCTCGACCTCGCGGTCGAACTGCGCTCCGAAGCGGCCGCGTCCGTCACCGAAAGCGATCGCGCGGCGCTCGCGCGCGAGCTGCAGCACCGGATCAAGACGATGGTCGGCGTGTCGTCCGGCGTGACGGTGCTGGCGGCCGGCGGCATTCCCGCGACCGCGACCGGCAAGGCCCGGCGCGTGATCGACCGCCGCCAGGCCGCGTAATTCCGATGTTTGCCGTTCTACCCGAGGAAACCTGTTCGATGGATGGATTGAAGACCCTGGCCGTCACGGTCGATGCGCGCGGCATCGCAACCGTCGCGTTGCAGCGCGGCGATGTGCTCAACGCGTTCGACGAAACGATGATCGCCGAACTGACCGGCGCGTTCACCACGCTCGGCTCACGTGACGACGTGCGCGCGATCGTGCTGCGTTCGGACGGCCGCGCGTTCTGCGCCGGCGCCGACCTGCAGTGGATGCAGCGCGCGAGCGCGAACGACGCGGCCGCGAACCTGCGCGATGCGGAGCGGTTCGCCGCGATGATGCGCGCGATCCGGCAATGCCCGAAGCCGACGGTGGCGCGCGTGCAAGGTCACGCGTTCGGCGGCGGCGTCGGCCTGTGCGCGGCGTGCGACATCGTGATTGCGAGCGATCACGCACGCTTCTCGGTCAGCGAGGCACGCTTCGGGATCCTGCCGGCCGTGATCGGGCCGTATCTGGTCGAGGCGGTCGGCCAGCGCCAGGCGCGGCGGCTCGCGCTCACCGCAACGCAGCTCGCCGCCGGCGAGGCGGTCGCGATCGGCCTGATCCACCAGGCCGTGCCGCTCGAGTCGCTCGACGAAGCGCTTGACCGGACGCTCGCCGAACTCGGCCGGAACGGCCCGAACGCGCTGATGGAGATCAAGCGATTCTTCGACACGATCGGCGAGTATCCGTCGTCCGACGAGCGCGCGGCGTTCACCGCGCAGACGATCTCCCGCGTGCGGGCGACGCCGGAAGCGAAGGAAGGCTTCGCCGCGTTCTTCGCGAAGCGGCCCCCGGCATGGGAGGCGGGCGCCGAATAAGCGCAAGCGGAGACGATCGGCGGCGCAACGGGCGAGCCCGCATTTTGCGCCGCGGGCGCTTGCTCTACAATGCGTGACCCCCGGCGCCCCGCCGGCCCAGCCCCGACCGATTCTTCATCCGATGATCGTCAACCGCCTTATCTCCGAGATCCTGTTCGGCTTCACCGGCCTGATCGGCATCATCAACCCGATCGGCATCGCGTTCCTGTTTCTCGAACGGACCGAGGCGCTCACCGAACACGAGCGGGACCTGCTCGCCCGGAAGGTCGCGTTCAACTCGTTCATCGTGCTGCTGGTCGCGTTTTTCGCCGGCACGCCGGTGCTGCATTTCTTCGGGATTTCGATGGAAGCGCTGCGGATCGGCGGCGGCTTCGCGGTTGCCGTGGCCGGCTGGCAGATGCTGAACGAACCCGACGGGCCGGGCGGCGGCGACACGCCGGTCAAGCCGATCGACGCGAACGCGATCATGACGCGCGCGTTCTTCCCGCTGACCGTGCCGCTGACGGTCGGCCCCGGCTCGATCGCGACCGCGATCGCGCTGAACGCGAACCGCACGCACAAGCTGTCGGAGTTCATGCTGTCGAGCATCGTGTCGATCGCCGTGTCCGTGCTGGTCGCGGTCGTGATCTGGCAGGTCTACAGCCGCTCCGCGCTGCTGTCGCGCTACCTCGGCAGCGAAGGCACGAAGGTCGCGAAGCGCGTGTCGGCGTTCCTGCTGCTGTGCATCGGCGTGCAGATCATGCTGACCGGCTTTTCCGCGTTCCTGCAGCCGATCGCCGACCAGGCCAAGTAAGCGGCCCGCGCCGCGGCGCACGTCTCGCGCAGCCGGCGCCCCGCGCGACCTCGCGACCTCGCGCCGGCGAACGCCCCTTCGTCCGATGCGGCGACGCCGCACGTCTTTTTGCCGCCCGGGATACCATGCGACGGTCCGGCCGATGCGCGGCGCGCATCCGGCCGTCAGCTCAACTTCAATGGCGAGGCGTGCAATGGAATACGTGAAATTCGGATCGACAGGGCTGGAAGTGTCCAGCCTGGTGCTGGGTTGCATGACATTCGGCGAACCGTCGCGCGGCTCGCACCCGTGGACGCTGCCGGAAGCGGAGAGCCGCCCGATCATCCAGCGGGCGGTCGAAGCCGGCATCAACTTCTTCGATACCGCGAACATCTATTCGGACGGCACGTCGGAGGAGATCGTCGGCCGCGCGCTGCGCGATTTCGCGAAACGCGACGAGATCGTGATCGCGACCAAGGTGTTCTACCGGATGCGGCAGGGGCCGAACGGCGCGGGGTTGTCGCGCAAGGCGATCATGACCGACATCGACCAGAGCCTGAAGCGGCTCGGCACCGATTACGTCGATCTCTACCAGATTCACCGCTGGGATTACGGCACGCCGATCGAGGAGACGCTCGAGGCGCTGCACGACGTCGTGAAGGCCGGCAAGGCGCGCTATATCGGCGCGTCGTCGATGTCCGCGTGGCAGTTCGCGAAGGCGCTGCATACGTCGAAGCAGCACGGCTGGACCCGCTTCGTCAGCATGCAGAACCACCTGAACCTGCTGTATCGGGAAGAAGAGCGGGAAATGCTGCCGCTGTGCGCAGACGAAGGGATCGCGGTGATTCCATGGAGCCCGCTCGCGCGCGGCCGCCTGACGCGCAACTGGGACGAGTCGACCGAGCGGCAGCAGAGCGACGCGGTCGGCCAGCGGCTTTACGACGCGACGGCGGAGTCGGACAGGGCGGTCGTCGACGCCGTTGCGACGATCGCGGCCGCACGAAACGTGCCGCGCGCGCAGGTAGCGCTCGCGTGGGTCGCGCAGAAGGCCGGGGTCACCGCGCCGATCGTCGGTATTTCGAAGCCGCGGCAACTGGACGACGCACTGGCCGCGCTCGAGCTGAAGCTGACCGACGACGAGATCGCCACGCTCGAACGCCCGTACGTGCCGCACGCGGTCGCCGGGTTCGACTGAGCGGCGCCGCGCGGCCGTCAGCGTGCGGCGGCGAGCATCGGGTAGGTGAACAGTCCGAAGTGGACGACGTTGAGCCCCGCATGCGCGAGCGCGGACGCGAGCAGTCCGCCGCGCCGCCATGCGAGGCCGTAGCCGACGCCGGCCACCGTGCCGAGCACGATCCATGACCAGCCGCCGGCCGCATGCGCGGCGCCGAACAGCACCGCGCCGATCGCCAGCGCGACCCATGGCCCCCACGCGAACGCACCGAACGCGCGCGTCAGCCCGCCCTGCACGTAGCCGCGGAACAGCGCCTCCTCGGCGAGCGTCACGAGCAGCAGGTTATTGACGAGCCACAGCCAGCCCGACGCCGGCCACTTGGGCGCCCAGCCGACCATGCCGAACGCGAGCGCGCCGGCCAGGCACGCGGCCGCCGTGGCGACGG
>NZ_QOBB01000059.1:0-35711 GCF_024704855.1 Burkholderia sp. HAN2018
AATTCAAGGGTGTGGCGCGAGCTTCTTCGGAAGCGAAGCAATTGGAAGTGGTTCCAAGAAAAGCCTCTAAGCTTCAGTCTAACGATGACCGTACCGCAAACCGACACAGGTGGGCGAGATGAGTATTCTAAGGCGCTTGAGAGAACTCGGGAGAAGGAACTCGGCAAATTGGTACCGTAACTTCGGGATAAGGTACGCCCTTGTAGCTTGACTGGCCTGCGCCAGGAGGGTGAAGGGGTTGCAATAAACTGGTGGCTGCGACTGTTTAATAAAAACACAGCACTCTGCAAACACGAAAGTGGACGTATAGGGTGTGACGCCTGCCCGGTGCCGGAAGATTAAATGATGGGGTGCAAGCTCTTGATTGAAGTCCCGGTAAACGGCGGCCGTAACTATAACGGTCCTAAGGTAGCGAAATTCCTTGTCGGGTAAGTTCCGACCTGCACGAATGGCGTAACGATGGCCACACTGTCTCCTCCCGAGACTCAGCGAAGTTGAAGTGTTTGTGATGATGCAATCTACCCGCGGCTAGACGGAAAGACCCCATGAACCTTTACTGTAGCTTTGCATTGGACTTTGAACCGATCTGTGTAGGATAGGTGGGAGGCTATGAAACCGGAACGCTAGTTTCGGTGGAGCCGTCCTTGAAATACCACCCTGGTTTGTTTGAGGTTCTAACCTTGGCCCGTGATCCGGGTCGGGGACAGTGCATGGTAGGCAGTTTGACTGGGGCGGTCTCCTCCCAAAGCGTAACGGAGGAGTACGAAGGTACGCTAGGTACGGTCGGAAATCGTGCTGATAGTGCAATGGCATAAGCGTGCTTAACTGCGAGACCGACAAGTCGAGCAGGTGCGAAAGCAGGTCATAGTGATCCGGTGGTTCTGTATGGAAGGGCCATCGCTCAACGGATAAAAGGTACTCTGGGGATAACAGGCTGATACCGCCCAAGAGTTCATATCGACGGCGGTGTTTGGCACCTCGATGTCGGCTCATCTCATCCTGGGGCTGTAGCCGGTCCCAAGGGTATGGCTGTTCGCCATTTAAAGAGGTACGTGAGCTGGGTTTAAAACGTCGTGAGACAGTTTGGTCCCTATCTGCCGTGGGCGTTGGATATTTGAAGGGGGCTGCTCCTAGTACGAGAGGACCGGAGTGGACGAACCTCTGGTGTACCGGTTGTCACGCCAGTGGCATCGCCGGGTAGCTATGTTCGGAAGAGATAACCGCTGAAAGCATCTAAGCGGGAAACTCGCCTTAAGATGAGATATCCCTGGGGACTAGATCCCCTTGAAGGGTCGTTCGAGACCAGGACGTTGATAGGTCAGGTGTGTAAGCGCAGTAATGCGTTCAGCTAACTGATACTAATTGCCCGTAAGGCTTGATCCTATAACAAGTCTGCCTTGTAGATCGGCGCCGTGCGACAGCACCGGCCGCAGGATCCAAGCGACAAGTTGGATTCTCGTGTGTGATACACACAACTCAAAATTACTGCTTCTTCCAAGATTGGTTCTGTTGGCCACGCCAGCAGGACAACCCTCTTTGCCTGATGACCATAGCGAGTCGGTCCCACCCCTTCCCATCCCGAACAGGACCGTGAAACGACTCTACGCCGATGATAGTGCGGATTCCCGTGTGAAAGTAGGTAATCGTCAGGCTCCCTAAGCCAGAAACCCCCGCCCGAAAGGCGGGGGTTTTTGCATTTCAGCGGCGGAAATGCGTGCGGAGCACTCGGCATGGATGCTTGTCGTGCTGTATGCACTGATGCTTGCAATGCCGTCGAATGCGAGAGAGCGGAGCGCAACTTTTCGTCTGTTGTGACGGTTGTTGAAGTTACTTGCAGCGCCGCTGCGGACCATTTGCATCACGGCGCGTGCCGAAGTGCTTCACGCCGAGCCATCACCAGACAACAGAGCGGCGCAAAGGGGCCAGCGCTGCGTGTTCCAGCTCCTCTTCCTCTTCCTCTTCTTGGGCAGCTGCCCCATAGGGCTGCTCTCGCCAGTTCAGCGCGTTGTAGACGGGCGTGATGATGACCCTTCGGGAATCAAAATTGAACCGAAGATACGCTACGCGGGGTTTCTTGATGTCGACGGACCTGCTTGGATGTTCTGGGTGGAGCAGGGGAGGAGCGAACTCCTGACCTCTATTCCGGCGTGTTGGCTATGCCCACACGTCTATAAGGCTCACGCTTGGAAAGACGAGTGATACATGCCAAACGACCTCCGAAGACGTTCACAAATGCAACTTTGGTGTCACTACTTGTTTTCGCCAATCGTGACACTCGATTGCTAGGTGATGTAGAACGACTCATATCGCGAGAAATCGCGCCTTATGGAATAAGGATTCTGAGCAGAAGGTGGACCCATAATCAGAGAAAGTGGACGCATAAATCGAGAAGAACCGTCCAGGCCACCTCGGACTTGTGCCTGAGCTTGTGACGGGACGGGTCTTATCCCACAAGCATCGCTCCCTCAGGTTCGTACAAGGTACCGCAAAAAACTGCGCGTCCGGCAAGGCAATTTAAGCGATTTGTGCTGGTGGACGAACCCTCTCCTTGCACGCCGGCGGTCAAGAAATGTCCAAGTTTCGGAGACCGGCCTACAAACACGCCAAGCAAATCGCGCTGGCCGATTAACGAAGCAGCTACTGAATAAGCCCCTCTCTATCTCGTCCCGCGCCAGTGCCGTTGGTGGCTGGTCGAGGAGCCGGCGTCCGCTCGTCGCAACCTGGCCTGGAGGGCACTCATGAAATCCCCACGCCTCTGTCTCGCCTGTGGCACCGCGTTCGTGCCGCTGCCGCACGTTCCCCGTCAGCGCTATTGCTCAGCGGAATCTTGCCAGCGAGCTCGTCGACGTGACTGGCAGAACCACCGGCTTCGTATCGACAGCGACTATCGCGACAACCAGGCACGGGCGCAGGCCAGATGGTGCGCGGGGCACTCGGGCTACTGGCGCGAATATCGAGCCTCGCATTCGGCGTATCGCGAGCGCAATAGCAGCATGCAGCAGACGCGCAACGAACGGCGGAATTTCAGGGCGGTTGCAAAGATGGACGTGTCAGGGCGTCCGAAGTCCCTAGGCTCGGGCTTCTACGTCCTGTGCCATGCGGACGACGCCAACGTTGCAAAGATGGACGCGTGGACCGTTCATATAACCGTGCTGTCTGGGCCGACGGCGCCGCCGGTCTGATTGCAAAGAGATGACGTGTTACGCGTAGGCGTCCGGCCTGCTACCTTTGCCTTGTCACCGTTCGCTTTAGAGCGCCACGCCCCGATTTGAGGACGCGGCGTTCGCATTCGGGCTTCTCCCTGCGCATGGTGCCTGCTGCGTGTCTGTGTCTGAGTTGTGGAGCGGAGAATGTCATTCAACAGCGCAGGTGCACCAAGCGTAGCCAGCTCCCTGGCAGGACGGGCAGCTGAGTACGTCCGCATGTCCACGGAACACCAGCAGTATTCGACTGAGAATCAGCGCGACCGGATTCGAGACTACGCAACCCGTCGCGGATTCGACATCGTGCGCACATATGCCGATGAAGGGAAAAGCGGTCTTCGAATCGACGGTCGCCAAGCACTTCAGAATCTCATTTCCGATGTGACGAATGGAAAGGCTGATTTCTGCATCATCCTCGTCTATGACGTGAGTCGTTGGGGCAGATTCCAGGATGCCGACGAGAGCGCGTACTACGAATACATTTGCCGCCGTGCAGGAATTCAGGTTGCGTACTGCGCCGAGCAGTTCGAGAACGACGGGTCGCCAGTCTCGACCATTGTGAAGGGGGTGAAGCGCGCAATGGCCGGCGAGTACAGCCGAGAGCTGTCTGCGAAGGTGTTTGCCGGCCAGTGTCGTTTGATTGAAATGGGTTTCCGGCAAGGAGGCCCAGCAGGCTATGGGTTGCGCCGAGTATTGGTCGACGAGCACGGTCTCATGAAAGCGGAGCTGCATCGAGGCGAACATAAAAGCCTACAGACGGACAGGGTTGTCCTGATGCCGGGACCGGAAAGCGAGGTGCGAATCGTCAATTTAATCTATAACTGGTTTATCGACGAATCGCTCGACGAATACGAGATTGCAGCTCGCCTTAACGGCATGAATGTGCGCACTGACCTTGACCGCGAGTGGACGAGGGCGACGGTACGGGAAGTATTGACCAACGAAAAATACATTGGCAATAACGTATACAACCGGGTGTCATTCAAGCTGAAAAAGATGCGTGTGATGAACACCCCCGACATGTGGATTCGAAAGGAGGGAGCATTTCAGGCACTTGTTCCGAGCGAGACTTTCTATACCGCTCAGGGCATCATGAGAGCGAGAGCACGTCACTACTCAAATGAGGAGTTAATTGAGCGATTGCGCAACCTGTACCGTGCCCGCGGATTCTTGTCTGGCGTGGTGATTGACGAAACAGACGGCATGCCTTCTACGTCGGTCTATGTTTATCGCTTTGGCAGTTTAATCCGTGCCTATCAGACTGTCGGTTTCACTCCTGGTCGAGACTATCGTTACATTGAGACCAATCGCTTCTTGCGACAATTACATCCAGAAATTGTCGCGCAGACGGAGAAGAAAATAGCCGATTTGGGCGGCACGATGATACGCGACACCGCAACCGACCTACTGACAGTAAACGACGAGTTCACGGCCTGTATTGTGCTCGCACGGTGCCAGGCGCATGGCAATGGCCGAAATCATTGGAAGGTGCGCTTCGATACGAGTCTTCTGCCGGACATCACTGTTGCGGTTCGGCTCGACCATGCGAACGCATCGACGCTCGACTACTACCTTTTGCCGCGTCTCGATTTTGGGCAACCGCGTATTCATCTCGCCGACCAAAATTCAATCGAGTTCGAGAGCTATCGCTTTGACACGCTGGATTACTTGTATGGAATGGCCGAGCGTGCTCGTCTCAGGAGAGTAGCGTGAACCCGCGACAGCAGCCTGGAGAAATTCGGATGATTCCGGTCTCTCAGATTGAAGTCATTAATCCGAGAGAGCGCAACGGTCGGGTCTTCAACGAAATCGTCGACAATATCAAGACCATCGGCCTGAAGAAACCTATCCTGGTCACTCCGCGAGTGACGGCTGCGGGTATAGAAAAATACCTGCTTGTATGTGGCGAGGGGCGATTGAAGGCATTTCGCACGCTTGGGGAAGCGACTATTCCCGCACTCGTGGTGCATGTGAGCGATGAGGATGCGTACGTAATGAGTCTGACGGAAAACATCGCGCGCAGACAATGTCGGCCCATCGAGCGGCTTGCCGGCATTCGGCTACTGCAGGAGCAGGGTTATGCGCCGAAAGTCATTGCCGAAAAAACGGGTCTTACATCGACCTACGTTCACGGCATTCTCACGCTACTGCGCCAGGGAGAAGAGCGACTTGTCGTTGCAGTGGAGAAAGGCCTCGTTCCCCTCAATGCGGCTCTCATGATTGTTGGTGCCGGCGACGATGACGCTGAAATACAGGCAGCGCTCCAAGAGGCCTATGAGTCGGGAAAATTGCGGGGCAAGCAACTGATGAGTGCTCGCCGCGTCATCGAGCGCAGAAAAGCACTCGGGAAGAGTACCGCGCACAATATGTCGAGCAAGTCCGCCGCCGTCACGACGTCGAGCCTTGTGCGGACGTATGAACGCGAGGTCGAGCGTCAGAAGTCGATGGTGAGAAAAGCTGAGTTCGCGCAGCAGCGGTTGCTATTTGTGGTCGGCGCATTGCGGCAACTGTTTGCCGACGAGAACTTCGTTAACCTGTTGCGCGCGGAGGGACTGGCAAGTCTGCCGAAGTATCTTGCGGAACGCGTCTGGCCAAGCGGGAGTGCCACATGACAGGCGTAATTCTTGGGTTCATCCCCGAGCCATTGTCGCTGCCGGTCACCGGCATCTTGCCTTCGCGCAGAGTACCGACACCCGTGGTTGAATCGCGAAAATTCAAGCAGATAAAGGCCTCCATCGAGGAGGTAGGCCTTATCGAACCGCTCTCGGTAACGCCGGTAAGCCAGTCGTCCGGGCAGCACGTCCTGCTAGACGGGCATCTACGTTTGCTTGCTATCCAGGAGTTGGGCCACGAGCAGGTTGCTTGTCTTGTCGCGACCGACGACGAGAGCTACACCTATAACAATCGTGTTAACCGCCTCTCCACAGTGCAGGAGCATCACACGATTCGGCGAGTGATTGACCGCGGCGTATCACCCGAACGATTGGCGAAGGCTCTTTCCGTCAATGTGTCGCAGATAGTGAAGAAGATGTCATTGCTCGACGGCATTTGTCCGGAAGCGGCTGAGCTCCTGGGAGACCGGCAATTCTCACCAGAGCTTGTCCGCGCGCTTCGCAAAATGAAACCGACGCGGCAGGTCGAATGTGTTGAACTGATGGTGGCTGCGAACAATGTGTCAGTCGCCTACGCAGAGGCGTTGTTGGTGGCAACGCCTGCGGCGCGTCTTGTGGGTGAAAAGAAGCCACGTAAACTCAGCGGCGTTAGCCCGGAGCAGATGGCCAGAATGGAGCGGGAGATGAGTAATCTGCAGGCGCAGTACAAGCTCGTGGAACAGACATACGGCCAGGACGTGTTGAATTTGGTGCTCGCAAAGGGATATCTGGCCAAGCTCCTCGAAAACGAGTCTGCTCGGCAATACGTTGCCCAGCACCATCCGGACTTGATGGTGGAGTTCGAATCCATCATTGCAACCATTTCTCTCGACCAGCAGCAACTCAGCACGGCCCTGTAATCGAATCCTGTTATAGCCACGGCCAACCTCGAACGAACAATTGGTCGAGTTAATTTATAATAGTGGAGCTCGTAGCATTTTCGCTCTCAATCTGCCTATCGATTTTTCGTTTAACCAAAGTGCCTTCCGATATTGAAGCGAGAGTTCCGCGCGCTGCAGAACTGCATATATGTCCGCTGGTGTTGGATGGTCCGGAGCCATATCCTTGGACAAGCGCGCCGTAACCCCCATCAGGTGTTGTTGAACCACTACGAGATTAGAGAAGTCCAGCTCGTCCGTTTCGTATTGCATAGCACCGTCGACATCCTGCCGCGCGAACAGCATCTGGCCCTGGAGGAGATTTCGAAATGTATTCCACTCATACATGGCAATTCCGCGTCGTGTGCACATGTCGAAATTTTCAACGGTGTGAACAAGAAGAAAGCGACTTCTCTCGCTCAGGGGCGCCACGCCGACCAACTTCTTTCCGAGCTTACTCACCAGACGTTTGCGGACCTGCTCTGTATCTATCAGCTCACGGAGGCGGCTGAGTTGCTCGATTCCGTGATTGATGTTTTCACCGCGGTCGAACTCGTTGAGTTCGTCGCGCAAGTATGGTTGAAGTACCTGCGTCCGATGTTTGATTTGGCAGAAGTAAAAAAGATGCGTCGCTTTGTCATAAATGATGATGTCTGCGTCGTATTTGGCATCCATGTCATTGAATTCAGGCCAGGCTTTGAAGCGCGAGCTATCTAGCCGGTCCTGGATATATTGGAGAATGTAGTCGCGTTCGAACCAGTGTCCAATGGGGGAGCCGATTTCTCTGAATTGCGACCGCACATAACGTTGCATCGCGAATTTCAGATTGAGATTGTGGACGTGCAAGTGCCCTGGGTCGTCCGATTGAGTAATAAACTGGTCACCGGGAGGTTGCGCGACAGAATCAATCAATAGCGAATCGATTTCCGCATTGTCGAACCCAGCTTGCCGCAAGCGCTCGCGAGAGATTGAGGCAAGTGGCCGTTCTTCCAAGACTACCTGCGAGAAGTCATCAACGCTCTGACGAGTCGCAAGAGAATGCAGCCCGATAAAGCACAGAAGCTCAGCGCGTGCCCACAGTTTCGAAACCGCAGCCCCGTTCGTTGTCTGCAGGAGCTTTTGGATGTAGCGCCGGTGCAAACACACAAACTTATCAAGGATGTAATCGACCCAAGCCTGAAAAAGCTCAGTCCCTCTTGCCGGTCCGTCAGATTGGTGAAGGCCGCGCGCCACCAGTCGAGCATTGTGAGCGTCCGCGATGTTGCTCTGTTGCGCCCAGTACAACGAGAACCAACGCATCTTGCGTGCGGCATGCAACCGAGTAGGGATGACGTAATGCATAGTGCGGCCGGCGTCCCTGGCGGTCTCGAACATACCGGTCATCAAGTGCACAGCAACCTCGCATTTGGCATAGAGCGCTAGGAGCGAGGCTCGAGCCGGTCCGGATAATTCACTCCATCGAATGTTCTCCTTTGCCAGGTCTTCCTTGGCTAGCCCAAGGTATGCGTCGACCGCGATGACTGTATTGAGTCCCATTGCCTCACGCGAGCCGTTCGGTCCTTGTGTGAATGCACCAATCCCTACATCAAGAACGGCGGTGCCTAGACTCGGACGGGACCGCTGCCGAAAGACATGTCGCGAGACGCTCTGTTGCAAGAAAACGATTGAATCGCCCAATGGCGACGGCACATGCTTGAGCACGTCATCATGCGAACATTTCCAAGGTGAATGTAAGAGCGAATAGGCGATGCGGCGGGCATCGGCAGTGAGGCCTGCCAGGCCTTCGGACAGGTGCTCAAGCCAGTGAGCCGGTGCGGCATCATCGGCGGGGAGGCCATGATTCATGTTTTGTCGTTGTTTGCGTAAGTCGATTGCCTTCGAGCAGAGCACTTGGCCTGCCAGAACTCTTTGACACTACCCAATTGTTGTCGCGCACGCGCTGACCACGACCGACTGAGCGACGTCGGTACCTGTGCGGGTCGAACTGGCGCCGAAGGTCGTATCGTAGTAATCCCGTCATTAACGCGCTCGAACCTTCAGGTTCGAGTCCTTCCCCATTAATCCTCACGGGGAATATGCCGTAATATTAGCCGCATGGACACGACGGCCAGTCGGTGCTTGACGAGGTACCCGTCAGTTGGTTGTCAGCTGTGCGTTTGGGGCACGCCTAGGCTGCCATAAGAAAACAAACCCTTTGCCGGGGAGACCGAAGTTGAACATCCAGTCATTACTTGCTGGCGTGCCGATGCCTGCACTTATCACGGGCGCGTTTTTGGCCATCCTTGTCGTTATTGTCGTTGTGTTTTTCTTCGGCCCAGCGATACGTCACCTGCTTCGGCTGCGCGCTATTCAGCGTCGCATCGGAAGCTTCGAAAGCGGAGACTTCTCTTCGCAGTTTGAAGCGGTATTCGCGAGCGACCGTCGGCTCGCCCATCTCTGGAACGAGTATGCCGAATCATTGCACGTTCAGCGGGAAGAGCGGGACGGACAAATGGTCGTGCGCGCCGTACGGGCCACCGCGCCGGCCGAGGTGTACTTCAACAGTCAGGTTGTTGTCGACAGCCGCTTGCGCACCGAGTTTTTTAAGCACGTCCCCGGCATTTTCACTGGTATTGGCATCATCGGGACGTTCAGCGGACTCATAGAAGGCCTTCACGCGTTTCAGGTAAGCGAGAACGCTGCAACTGTTCGCGGTAGTCTTGAATCACTTATGCATTCGGTGGGTGAGGCGTTTCTTGTGTCTGCATCAGCAATCGCCGCGGCAATGCTAACCACGCTCTTCGAAAAATTTCTCCTTGCCTCGCTGTACCGACGTACGGAAGAAATTGCACATGCGATTGATGCTTCCTTTGAGGCGGGTGCCGGAGAAGAATACCTGGCACGTCTAGTAAAAGCATCAGAGGAGTCGGCAAGCCAATCCAAAATTTTGAAGGACGCTCTCGTCAAGGAGATGGGTGAGCTGCTGCGCGAGTTGACTAGCGCGCAAATCGAAGCGAGCAAAGAACAACATGCACTCGCCGCAGAGGCGGGGCGCCAGAACAACGTCGCTCTCGGACAGGTTATTGCCGAGAGCATCCAACAGGGCCTCAAAGGCCCACTCGATGAAATCGCAGCGACCGTTAAAACCGCCAGCGGTGACCAGAGCGCAAGTGCTGGGCGGATGTTGCAGGACGTAATGACGAGCTTCAGCCAACGGTTGAATGACTTGTTCGGTGGCCAAATTTCAGGCCTCACCGAGCTTAATCAACAAACGGCCCAGAGCATTCAGCAGGCTGTGAGCACGCTGCACACCCTGGTCGCGAACATCGAGGCTTCGAGTCAGCGTTCGACGGATGCGATGGCGCAGCGCATGGCGGAGGCCATTGAAAAGATGGAGTCGCGACAGGAGGCAATGAACACGCAATCGGCTGCGTTCGTTGAGCAGCTGCGCCAGTTGGTTGCAACGTCTCAGTCAGAGACAAACCAGAAATTGCAGGCGACGTTGGAGACGCTCAGCACTCACGTCGGCGAAATGCTAACCACGCTGAGTGGCGCGCAGAAAGAAGTATTTGAGAACAACCGCGCACGCGAGCATGCAATGTCTGAGCGCGCGAGCGGCGTAGTGACCGCGATGTCGGAATCGATGGATGCTGTTGTCAAGGAGCTGGGCGTCGCAACCACGCAGATGGCGCAAAGCGTGAATGCTTTGACGCAGTCGACAACTTCGTCAGTCGACCGCATGAATGCTGGCGCGGAAGCGTTGGGCACGGCGTCGCGGAACTTCGCCGCGGCAGGTGAGCGCGTCGCCGGTGTCATGGGGCAAACCGCCGACGTCTCAACCAAACTCGCTGCGACAGCCGGGAATTTGACGAGCGGTGCGGGAGCAATCCAGGAACTGCTGAGCGACTACCGCGCTCATCGCGACAGCATCGGCCAGCTTGTTACGGAATTGCGCGCCACCGTCGATGCTGCGAGAAGGGAAGCTGCGTTGACCGGTGACATTCTCAATCGCATTGAGACATCCACAAGCCACCTTGGAGCGGCGCAAAAGCAGGCGGACGAGTATCTCGCTGGTGTAAGCCAGGTTCTCGCTGAAGCGCACGGCGCTTTTGCAACTGAGGTTAAGCGTACGCTGGAAAAAGCGAATGCCGAGTTCCATACAAAACTGACCTCGGCAGTGGGGTTGCTTTCGTCTGCAGTCGGTGAGCTGGAGGTAACGCTCGCCTCGATGAGCACCCTGACACCAGCGAGGAACTAGGCGATGTTTGGAACTCAAATCGTCGTCAAGCGCGGAAGCCGCGACGAGGCGGAAAAGCCCTTCTGGATTTCCTTTGCTGACTTGATGACCGCGCTGATGGTGCTCTTCCTCGTGGTCATGGGGGTAGCGCTGCTCGCCGTGACGAAGAACGTGACGGAGAAAGAAAAGCGCGAAGAGCAACATCGAAAGGACATAGAGCTTATCCTCGACCGGTTTCAAACTGCCGCCAAGCGGTACGACGGTATCAAGATAGACCGCAATCGACATGTTATCGATTTTGGTGACCGCGCCCGTTTTGCGTTCGGGAAATCAAACCTGGCGCCCGAGCAGGAAGCGGTGTTGCGTCAGTTCGTTCCTGAAATCCTGACATTGGCGAACGATGACCTGGGCAAGCGCGTACTTAAGCGAGTGGTTGTCGAAGGCTACACAGACAGAACCGGCACGTACCTGAGCAACCTGAATCTGAGTCTCCAGCGCAGCGAGCGGGTGTTGTGCAGCATGTTTGCAACGACCGGTACGAGTGTGCTCGACGAGGCGCAAAAGCTGGACGTGCGAAATCTGTTTTTGGTCGGCGGATATTCGTTCAATGACTCGAAGGAAACCGACGAGGAGAGTCGCCGCGTCGAGATGCGTCTTGAGTTCCTAGGTGTTGGCGAGGATAGGTCTCCGGCCCCGGCGCAATCGGGGAACTTTGGCGACTGTGCATTGCGATGAGCGCACTAAACTACCTGGCGTCTTTGCTGCAATCGTCGGTCAGCGAAGAGACGCAGCCGATTCGCTCGGGCACTGAAATCGACGTGCTTCTCGAACAGTTGAAAGCGCGCGCAAAATCTCGTGTTGGCCGAGAACCTGTTCATGACCATCAGCTCGACGCGGTGCGACGGTATTGGCAGAGCCACGAAGTGTCCACGTTCCGCGATGCCTATCTTCTGTCCTTTGGCCTATGTATTCCACACCGTCCCCAAGGCGAGTGCGTGATGGAGGACCGACCACGCTTGCAGCATATCCTGGACAGCGTTGATGGCTACATAACCAAGACCGCGTCATACAGGCGCTGCTATCAAGGACTCGCAAAGAGCTACTTCTCCTTTGACGTAGATGCATGCGGGGTGGCGTCCTCGGGAAGGAAGAACTGGCTGACCCTGCGAGACTACCTTCACGACCGGAACCCCAAGATACGTGATAGCAGGTCGAGCCCTTCATGGGTCGACACGGCAATCGAAAACAGACAGCTTTTTGATGAGTCCCCGTGCACACGATATGTGGGCGAGTTGCTCGAAGGCGATACGTCGCGCATAGACCATATTTGCGAGCAGCTTCAAATCGGAAAAGAGTCGTGGTTTCTGCGCCAGCTCGTGCTTACGCAAGTTGAGGGCGCGACGAAGCTCGATGACGATGAGTTTGTGAGGCTGCTACCCCGCTTGCTTGGTCTGCTTGCACACAATGAGGTGCTCCGCGACCGAGGAACGATTCTGGTCCTTGACCGATACGCTGAGGTCTCTGGCACCCCCTTGCACCCGAGACTGCGCGACCATGCTGTTGCCTGGTGGGGCAATCCGTGGCTACCTTCAAATGCGACCCGATGGGGTGGCGTCGAGCCTGCGGCTCGAGCAATGGTCTCTGACTGGTTGAAGCTCGAATTTATCGAGACCTTCTTTACGAAGCTGGCGGAGGACGGTCTTGCCGACCGTCGGCGAATGGAGTTTTGGAAGCGATACGTTAAATCCATCGATGACATCGAGTTCGCATTAGGCTCGACTGCACGCAATTCACGTGAACCGGACCTGGTCGCGCTGCGTAAGAGAATGAAGGGCCTGACTCGCGAACTCGACGCCTCTGGCGCGAACAACGCCTTCATTATGACGATGGGCAAGTTGGTTGCTGTCGAATTTAGTGGTCTCGGAAACGCGTTTTATGGCTATGACGCCAGTCGTTCTCTGCCATTCAATACAAGTCAGACATTGAAGCTCGGGAAAAATGAACGCAACTCGTTGAAGCACTCGAAAAGCATGCTGTGGCTAAAGCATGGAGACGGCATTCATGGCTGGAATCGATGGGAGGAGATGTTCGAGGCAACACTGCGTGAGAGTTTTCAGATTCTTCCTTCAGCCGAAACTTTGCGTGCTTCAGGTAGAGCCAAGGCCGCAAACGAGCCTACGAAGTCGACGAGTAACGTCTCCTCCCGTGAGAACGTTGGCTCTTCGCAAAATCGAACCGAAGCACACGAATCCTACTCACACGTTGCGCTCAAGCGATTCGCGGCAACGCATGGTCTGCAAATCGAGGACAGGACTGCACTCGGCGGAAACTTGTGGGTGCGCGGTGGTGAAGGTGACGAGCGTGTCGGCCGCGTTTTGATGGAATGGGGCTTCCGTGTGAAGCCGGGCAAGGGTTGGTGGAAATAAGGCGAAACCGTGTTCAAGTTATTCAAGCAAGCAAAAGCGCGAGACGTCATCACCTGGAAGCGGCACTGGTCGGATAAGGGCATCGTTCTAACTCGGCGAACTCAAAGCCCGGGAGCGACGGTCGACGGAGACCTCGTTGGCGGCTACCTCACACAACTGACCGATGATGGCCTCGTCAGCCCGGTCGAGGACGAGTTCTTGTTGGATTGGCAGTCTTTGTACGACATCCTTGAACAACCGGACTACGGGCAGCTGCGCGATGTTCTCCGAATACCGCCTTTCACGGAATTCCGTCAGCATCTGCGAAGCAACCATTCGTTGACCGACCACGAGTTCTCTATTGCGATAGATGGATGGCGCATCGACGGCGGCCGTGAATTTCGAGGCACTATCACAGGGCCCGTGATGTTAGAAGGCGCCGTAGAGATGCTGATGCGTCCCGCGCAATGGAAGCTTTTTAATGCGGTCATTGCATTCTCGCGCCGTGGCGACGAGGACCACTCTGATTTAGCCAACCGGCAAGGGTGGGGGCGGATTCGCAAGCTCGCAGTCGATGCCGAAGCAAGACTTGATGATTTTCTCTACCGCTCGGTAGTCTTGAGTCCGGAAAAGCTCAATATAGGTCTGCGGCGCTCGGTGGCAGTTGTAGACGACCACGTAGTCGAAATCGAGCCGAGCTTCGACGGAGCACCTGATGACTGGCTCGACACGTTCGACAGAGCACGAGAAGTTCGCGACCGGTACGACATTACAACGCAGGATGGAATCGTCCAGGTTCTGGTCACACCGAAGGTAAAGACTGTGCTGCGGGAAATCCGGCGATTGCCCGGACGGCGGGTGGCAGGTTCTCGGGCCCAGGCCTTTTTGCTCAACCCCTTCGCGGCTCTCGGTGCAGACGCGATTGACGTCATCGAAGAATCACAATTCGAACGCGCTCGTGAGGACGCCGGCCTCGACTACGAACGCTTCGTACCGATGTTCGAGCGAAATGCTGCGGGCTATCCAGTACGTGTCGGCCTGCTTATCGAATCTGCGGTGGCGAGCGGACCGACCTCCTCGAAGACGCATTGGCTCGACGACGACGAACTTTCCGCGTTCATCTTGGCTCTCTCCAGGTCGCTGACGCAGGGCCATCAACTGCTTGCCTGGCAGGGCTATGACCTTGCTCTGCAGGGAGATTCGGAGCAGCAACTCAAGGAATTGTCGGCTGCACTGGCACAGCGTCGCATTCCTCCGACGCTGGTCTCCTACGCTCAGGTCCACGACCTGGCTGGCTACTCTGCGCGCATCGAATCGATTGGTGTGGAGAAGCCCTACCATTCGCCGTATATCGCGAAGAAGGACGAGGGCGAAGGTTGGTTTCCTGACAACATTCTGCCTGTCATTGTTTATCAGTCGAAGGACGGTGGCGAGCCGGTGGCCGTGCCGACCAACAAGCTTGCTATTGAGAAGCTGAAGAATGATGTACAGGTCGCTGACGCGAAGGGCATGGTGCAGCTCGACGTCCCTTGGCTCAAGGACCCCATTTCGCTGGCTGACGCGAAAGAAATCATCTCGACGTTCGAGAGCGTCTTTTCAGATTTGGAGTCGGGTAAGCAGTTTGACCCAGAAAACGCGCGCAAACGACCCAGCGAAAGCGTGACCAAAAAGCAGCTAGTTCTGCGAGCAAACATTCAGGCACTCGAGTACGAAGAGTTGCGTCGTGAAGCACTACAGGCCGTGCCCGCTCGTCCGAAGCTTCCGAAAAGCATTCGCCCGGAGTTCTCATTGTTGTCGCATCAACAAGCGGGGCTCGCGTGGATGCAGCATCTCTTCAGCTTGCAAACGGATTACCAGGTTCGGGGCGCCATCCTTGCCGACGACATGGGGCTGGGTAAGACCTTCCAATTGCTGGCGCTTATGGCGTGGTTGCTGGAGAGGGACCCCACCATGAATCCAATGCTCGTAGTCGCGCCGGTCTCACTGCTGGAAAACTGGGCAGAGGAAGCTAACAAGTTCTTTCAGCCTGGAGCATTGCCCCTATTGACTGCATACGGCGACAGTCTTGCCGAGTTTCGCGTACCCCGTAGCCAGATAGACCAGCGCTTACAGACCGAGGATGGCCTGGTCAAGTTTTTGAAGCCCAACTGGATTGGCGACGCCAAGGTGGTTTTGACGACATACGAGACATTGCGAGACTTGGAGTTTTCGTTTGCGGCGCAAAAGTGGTCTCTGATGGTGTGCGACGAGGCGCAGCGCATCAAGAACCCAGCCGCAATGGTGACCCGGGCCGCCAAGAAGCAGAATGTCGCGTTCAGGATTGCATGCACCGGGACGCCGGTGGAGAACTCCTTGGCCGATATGTGGTGTCTCTTCGACTATGTGCAGCCGGGCTTGCTCGGTGCCTTGAACGACTTTGGTGAACGGTACCGGAAGCCGATTGAGGCGAAGACTAATGAAGAAAAAGCTCGTGTCGAAGAGTTGCGCGCTCGCATCTCGCCGCAGATTCTCCGGCGGCTGAAGACTGAGGTCGATACGGGACTACCTCCGAAAATCGTTGTCGAAGATTGCCGGCGGCTCTCAATTTCTGGCGTTCAGCGGAACCTTTACGCGAAGGCGGTGGATGGCTTCAAACGGCGCCAGGAGCCCAACCATACGACGCCGTTCAAGAATCACCTCGGGTTGCTACACTACCTAAGGCTGGTATGTACTGACCCACGAGTGCACGGTCTAAGCGTGTTCAAGCCGGAACCATTGGGCGACTATCGTGCGAAATCCCCGAAGCTCAATTGGCTACTTGGGCAGCTCTCCGAAATCAGAGCGAAGGGCGAGAAGGCAATCGTCTTTTGCGAGTTCCGGGAGATTCAGCGACTCCTGCAGCATTACATCGAAGCCGAATTCGGGTATCGTCCTGACATCATTAACGGTGATACAAGTGCGTCCTCGAGTCACGTCGCCAGTCGGCAAAAGAGAATCAAGGCCTTTCAAGACACGCCGGGCTTCGGTGTCCTTGTTCTTTCGCCGGTCGCCGTCGGATTCGGCGTAAACATCCAGGCGGCGAACCACGTTATCCATTACTCGCGCACATGGAATCCGGCCAAAGAAGACCAGGCCACCGACCGTGCGTACCGCATCAATCAGACGAAGCCTGTGTACGTGTATTACCCAACTGTTTGGGCTGACGACTTTATGACTTTCGACGTCAAGCTCGACCAGTTGCTAGCTCATAAGAGAGGGTTGTCAGAGGACATGCTCAACGGCGCCGGAGACGTGGCGCCGTCCGACTTTAACCTCACGGACGTGGTGCCGCACTCGCAGAGTGACGGCCTGGATGAACGCATCACGCTGGATATGGCACAGCGCATGGGGTGGCAACACTTCGAGTGCCTTGTAGGCGCACTTTGGAGCAAGCGTGGGTATAACTGCTACCGGACACCGGGTACGAATGACAACGGCGTCGACATTGTGGCCATTGACGGAAATCGAGGTCAGCTTATTCAGGCCAAGTCCAGCGGAATTGACGGAACAAAACTCGGATGGGACGCAGTGAAGGAGGTCGTGGCTGGCGAAGCGTTCTACCGACGTAGGCACCCCAATGTGTCGTTCGAAAAAGTCTGTGTCACAAATCAGTTCTTCAATGCGCAGGCGAAGGAAAACGCGCATTTGAACTCTGTCGAGTTGGTTGACCAGAAGCATCTCGGCGACCTGCTTCAAGCGCATGAAACAACCATGCTCGAGGTCGAGCGGATGCTCTTTGTCGAATGGCAATCGGCGGACGTTTGATGTCGGCACCCACCTGTCGCGCCAGTCCGTTGTTTAGGCCAGTGCGACAGGCAGGTACCGGTGTGCTGCGAGCTTGCTAAGCAGTGTGGCCGGTAGGTTCAGAGGACCGAACTTCGCCTCAGAAATTACTGGTCATCTCCTTCGGTCTCGCTCGGCGATTTGTCGGCCGGCAAATTGTCCTGCCATGCGGCATAGGTAATCGTTGTTCCTTTGAGGCGCCACGAATTCCGCCCGTTGTCCGTTCTGCCCAAGACGGTAGCGGATGCGGCGCTGGGACTGATGAAGTTCACATCCTGCGTGAACACCAGATGGGAGCGGTCCGCCGACAGCTGTAGAGAACCAAACGTCCGCAAACTTTCTCTCAACTGCTGGTATGAATGTGGTTGCCCTGTCCATTCCAATCGCGCTTGCGACTGCGCGAGAATGGTGAACGTGCTGCTACTTTTCCGCGCCACTGCGGCGAGGCCATGCTTGGCGCTTTCCAACTCGAAGTAGATGCCATCACTGTCCGATGACAGCTCGCCAAGCAATTCCTTAGCAATTTCCGATTTGCTCTTGCGCTCCTCCAGACGCCAGTGCGTCTCGAACACTTGCATCATCGAAGCCTGCTGCGCTTGCATGATGTCCACGGTCCACTCCGAATGCTGCAGCACTTGAGTGGTAAGAGCGAAGCCGGAAACACCGCCTTTGGTGAAATAGGAATTCTTCTTCCAGGAAAACTCTCGGTTGCTCGCGGAGCTATTCTTCTTGCGGCTCAGTAGCACGAGGTTGCCAAGCCGATGGACCCAGCTTTGATAGATTTTCGCATCGGGAACCCACGTCGCCCATTGGCTATTCGGCGCGGGCTGTTGGGGCATCACATGTTCGACCGAGACAACCTCATGTTCGTACACCGCGGAGCCATCGGACAAAAGACGGTCCAGGCGTAAGAGCAACAGCGCTACGGCACGTGCAGAGTGCGTGTCATACAGCGGGCCGTTCAGCACCGAATAGGTGTCGTATTGCTCACTCGGGGAAAGTTGCAACGGTGATGCCTCGGCGAACAGATTTTGGCCATTTTCGATGGCGCCCGTTAACGCCGAGAAGCGTTCGATACGACCATTGACCCCAATTTTTCGCGCGAGCATCGAATACGCAAGGCGTTCGAGGTCGCGGAAGAAAGTCAGCATCAAGTCCGGATGCTCGGAATGCCGAACGTAAAAGGCCAAGGCCGGTGGCAACCAGTCCTTGAATTCCAGCTTGTTAAGCCAACGCAGATGCTCGTTCACCAACTCCGCATGCATTGTGCTGGCGTAATCGGCATCGGTGAGAGCAGCGAAAGCTCTCGCCATCGGTAGAAGAACAGAGTCGACAAGCTTCTGCGATTCGGCTGCCTGTGTAACATGCTCCTTGAATTCCTTCAGCAATGTCCCCTGCGGCTTGGCTTTGCGGTACACCATGCGGATATGGCTGAATAGGTCGCCGAACTCGTCGCGCCCCAAGTCCTCCTCAGCGTCTTCCCACTTTTTCGTGTACATCTCTCGCAGAACGGGTTCAATTCCCCCGATGATTTCTGCTTTCAAGATATCCGTGGCACTCAAATCGAGACCGCGGCTATTAAGGACACCAAAAATACGATACGCAGAATCAAGGTCCGGTGTTGCCACGGTAACGAGGTAGCAACGCGTGATTATGAACTGGACCAGTCTCTTGAGCTCGACCTCCTGCAACTTCGACAGGCCGCTCATGAAGACCTTGGCATTGGACCGCAAGCGCTCCTGCGCGCTGGTAGGCAGCGTCGAGTTTAGCTCAATGAGTTTGGCGAGGCCGTCCTCGTGTTGGATGTACTGACGGAAAAAATCTCTGTCTCGCTCGCGCAACGACAGCCGGTAGCTCGCTTCGGTGGCCGAGACGACATCGCCGTGCTCGTAGATACGTTTCGTGATGCCTACCTGCACCGCGCGGTCGCGGATTGTGGCTCTGATGGCTGAAAGAAGCAGCGTCAGCGTGGTCAAGCGCTGCTGGCCATCCACAACGGTCGCATCTGGTGAAGTTTCGCTCTTTATGAGGACGATGCTGCCAAGAAAGTACGGCACACAATCCCCGAGCTGTTCTGGGGAGACTTCGAGCGCACTCAGCAAGTCATCAAGGAGTTCCTGCGCTTGGTCGTTTCCCCAAGAATAGGGACGCTGATAGCCTGGAATCGTAAACACATATTCATCGCTGAAAATCTTCTGCAGCGTTTGTTCTTTTGCTGTGAGCGTGTGCGGCACGTGAAATCCCCGGCAATCAATCTGAAGCATCTTGAGACCGTCAATATACTGGCTTTCCTGGCTCCGCAGCTAGCGCGATGGTGAGCTCCCCTCTTTCTCCACGGATGGCACATGAGCATTGGCCGTTTCAGCTCAGACGCGTGTCGCCGAACAACACCACATACGGTTCTAGCGATGGGGAATCCGACCTCACGAGACACGCTATGGACCGAGTCATCGGGAACCAGTGTTTGAGCAGCCGGTCGCAACTCGTCGCGAACAGTACGCTATCAGCTTATGCTGAACGATTGAATAATAGAATGAGAGAATTGGCACTCGTTGTAGTGCCTTCACGCCCTATACCGCTATGCAGTGCGTTCGTGCTGCCCGCCGAGTCATCGAGCCGCCGGGCAGGAGTGCCGCCCAACCCGTCTGGTTGGCTTCGGCCGTACAATGCAATGCCGCTTGCGTGAACGGGGGAATCCACCGGCAGCGCGCAGGGGAAAGCCGAGACTGTGGGGATAGCGTCTGAGATATCGGCAACGGGATGGCGAAGCTAGCGTCCCGGAGGGCGCGTATAGGCTGGCGGGCGAGGCGGCTCCATACCGGTGACAATGTGGGTGGAGAGGTCGAGTGGAAGGTTCTCCCGGGCATCGGTGCCGTAGGGAGGGCTGGGCTCAGCCTCACCACCCAGCGACTCAGACCCACGGATATGCTCAAGGCTGAGCCGCTTTGAGATTGTCGCAATCGTTGTGAAACGAGCGGCAGCCGCTATCTTCTGCGTTGTCGATACGACGCTGGTAGACCGCAAACGACTACCTTCATCGTCTATCCGCAGGTAGCGCCCCACGGCCGATGATTTTGACCCATAGCCTGTCAAGTACAGATGCCTTTCAGTGGCAGCACGGTTCTACCGGTCAAACCATCAAATTATGGAGCGCGTCCTGCAATGCACTGGCTGTCTGCCTACACCGCCATCCGCCCTCGTCCGGACTTCATCGTTGCTGAGGTGCGGTCCAGAGTCCGGGCAATGCTGCTGCTGAAACCCCTAGGTCGATATCGAGCGGGTAGTGACGAAGCAACCGTACCGCGAATGCTTGAATTTCCCTACGGCTAGCGACGCCGTCGGAAGAGGCGAGCAACTTCAGGAACTCGCGCGTTTCAATGACGGCTTTCGTACGTTCATATGGGGTCGTCATCATCAGCTCCATCAAGAAGGCGTTCAGTGACGTCGGTGTATGACGTCACCTCGTTCAGTTCGCACCATCTTTTCCAGATGTACTCGCCGTCGAGTGACCAGCCTTTCTTGCCGACCAGTTCGTATATGCGTCCCGATTGAGTCACCCCCTGCAAGGTGACCCGGTCGAACGTCACAATCTGAGAGCTGACTCGTCCCGACGAGTCCAGCATGTCTACGCCAACAAAATGTCGGCTCGCGTTCTGCGTTTCGAATATGCACCATCGAGATAACTGAATCGTGGGCAATTCGGACGTTGGCCGTGGTTTCCAGATGGGCATCGCAGTCTCCTGGTGGTGGGAAGTCACATCCTTCTGCTCAGTTACTTGGTCCGGGCTGCACTACGTGAGAGTCGAACCACGTCCAGAACGGCGCATCCGTCGCCGGTTGATGCACACTGTCGGTTCGACGTATCGCTTTCTCATAGCGCCAACGATGCAGGAACAAACAGGTCGTGCCCGGCTCTTGCGCCGATAACGGCCAACCGGCCGAGGTCGGCGATACGAATCAGCGCGCCCCGCATTGCGCCATCAGGAAGCCGTTTCGCGCCGACCAGTTCGACGCGGGGCAGCAGGCGCGACAACGCTGACGACGTCGTGCCCATGGCACGCGCCAGGTCTGCGAGCGGGACGTAGGCCTGCCTGAACGCCAGCAACTGGTGCGGTAGTACGACGTGGCAAGGTTGGCCGCGTCGTTGAATCGAAACGGACGCCAGTAACCCTTCGTCTACCCAGTGCTGAATGGACTCCCATTTCCAGCCGGTCGCTTTCGCGAGCTGCTGAATCGACATGCCGGCCTCGAGCAGCGGCGTGCCGAAATACCGCGAAACGTCTGCTATCAAGAAGGACATTTCGCCCAGTGTCGGAGCGTGCTTGATGGCTTTCACGTTGCCGTTTGCAATGGCCTGCATCAGCGACTCGATGGCCCGCTGGTCACCCATACGTCGGCTGGTCATCTCTGCCCACGTGAGCATCGAATCATCGGCAATGGCAGCAGGTTCGACCTGCTGGTCGACACGCTCATACAAATCCCGTATGGATTGGCGCTCGACCGGGCCACCCTTCATCAGGTCTTCGCGCCAGCGGCCGTCTGACCGGATGATGCCGGCTGATTTCATGCGTTCGAGCACGGCGGGTGGAACGCCTGTCTGTTTGCAGGCTTCACTATCGGAAATCCATTCGCCGCGTTGCTGCTGGATGCGCTCAACCTCGGCGCACGGGATTTCGAACAATTGGCCGCGTGTGCCGGTGCGCCGTGTACGGTGCTCGCACTCACCGGCGAGAATGGAGTCATGCAGGCGTGAAACGCTGATGCCAATGGCCTTCGCGGCATCCGGCGCACGCATGTATCCAGTCGCATCCTCGGCTATTGCCTTGGCCGAATCCAGGCCTAAGACGCAATCGGAATGCTGGGCCGCGACATCGATGATGATTTGCAACAGGGGCTCGAGCATCGTGCCCTGGCAAACCTTGCGCAAATTGACGTACCAGTCGCCCAGCAATGTGTTCAGCGTGCGGGCATCCTTGCGGCCGGCGGCGATGCGCTGCTCGACGTGATGCCGGAAACCAGTTGGCCAGTCGGCTAGCAAGGATTCGAGCGGCGAGAGATATTCGACCGCTTCCGTGACGAATTTCGGTAATGCCGCGCTGCGCGGCAACCCAGGGTGCGTCGGGGCCGCATGTTGACAGAGTGTGCGGATGACCTTCACCAGCACGTCGATGTCCGCACCACGCAGAGCCGGCTTCACGCTGCCAGACTGTTGCCCGTTGCTCGCAATCAGCGTCGACAGCCACTGCTGTGCCGCGGTCGCCGGCACGAGCGGCAAGCTGCTGAGGTCATGACCGCACGAGCACAATCCAATGTAGAGCCGCTCCGGTGAAAGGCGCTTGCCGCAAGCGTTGCACTGGTCGACCAGCAAGGTTCTATGTTGCGGACATGCTGTGACATAGGCGTGTTCCCAGTGGTGCCGTAGGTAAGGAGATTCAGCCAGACACGCGGGACACACAGCGTCAGATTGCGCACGGTGCAGACGTCCCCAATCCATGCAGTGGTGTTCTTGATGTCTGGTGAATTCGGTCCATGCCGGCTCCAGGCCGAGGTTACGGGCTACGTCGTCCGTACGTGTAAGCAAGGCGCGGCGATTGCGCTCGACTCCCGCCGAGCTTGCGAGGTCGCGCCAATTGAAAAGCGCATTGTCTGCGGCAAGGCGTCGGTAGTAGCCCATCCCCGACTCGTCGTCCCGGGGAGCGTAGGTTAGAACGAGGCTCATTGTTTGTCTCCTGATTTTTTCCGAACTGGTATGGACGCTGCGTTACTGGTCAGGACTTGAACGTATGCCTGTTTCAACGCAGCTGGCTCCACGCCTGCGTCATCGATGCCAGAATCCTGGAATGCCCGTCTGTGCGGTGACCCTGCGTGACTGACATCTTCAAGCGCCTTTTGGCAGTCGACGTATGTAATGGCGCGCGGTGCCTCGTGTGCCATCAAGCTCGCCAGCTCACGCATGAAGTCAGCGAGGACCCCAACCAGGCCGCCGGTGAGCAAATAGCTTTGCTGCGTCAACACGCGGGCGGGCACATCAATGGGATAGCCAGCCGCTGCGAACAGGCGCGCGTAATTCATGACACATGAGATGTAGGCAGCCATTTGGTCAGCAATGCTCGCGTCGTACGGTAGAAAATTGCGAGCAGGGCAAGCGCGGCGACGCAGCTGCTCGTTTGCTAAAAAAAGTTTCTCGAGCCGCGGAATGCCGAAGAGAATCAGCGTCATGCCGAGCGTGTCTGTTAGGGTCTTGAGCCAATCGCTAGCGGCGCGCGGAGGCACCCTAGACCCTTCATCAACGAGGTGCGATATCTCATCAAAAATCACGATACGTGTGCCGGCCAGGCGAAGCTGCGTCACCATCAAGTCGAACATCGCACCCGCTGTCATGCTGCCAGGAACCAGGATGCCCAACGCACGCAGCACACTTCGAGGAAGTAGTTTGGCCGTTGCGGATTGGGGCACCTCGACAACCAGCACGGGCACGTGGCGCCGTCCATCGATACGAGTTTCAGGGTAGTCACGAGACAGATTGGCGATGAGCGAAGACTTGCCCACACCGCTCGGGCCAGGGACACGGACAACTTTTGGTGCAAAGCCGTTAAGCGCGTCGTCGATTCGTCGTTTGAGCGCAGTGAGATGCTCCACGAACATAGGATGAGGAAGTTCGCAGGCCTCAATGTCCCTGCGCAGTTGTTGGGCTGGCGTCACAGCAGTTTTTCTCCGGTGTTTCTGTTCACGATGTCCATCACGGGTGCGTCTTCGTACGAGATGGCATCAAACTGAAGGTCTTCCGCCGGCAGCGACGGATTGGTCGAAGGTGATGGCCCGAACGGCGCTGCCGCAGATAGCGGTCGGCCGATGGCTCGCTGGACGGCTGTTCCTTCTTTGGCGCGCCGCACGGTTTCTTGATTTTCTTCGCGCTTACCGCGGCTTCTTCGCTTTTTGGCTGTCCCGTTTTGGGTGACGGCCTCGTCCATGTCGCGCTGGAATTGCACCTTTTCGTCCGGAACTGTCCAGTCATCCATGCCCGCATCGAATCGGGCTTTGGCCTCCGAAAAAGTCCATGCCGGGGTGTCCGGGCGAACGTGTTCGTGCGTCAGCGTGACGAGCGGAAGGTCATCTCCCTCGTACACGTACGCCTGGCGGAAATCGTCCGGGTTGTAGACTATGTGGAGCTGCGCACGGTCGCCGTACCTGGCTAACAAATACGACATGGCTTCACCGCGGTACCTGAATCCATGTTCAAGCGTGATTCCCGTCTTGGCGCTCAAGACGCACTTCTTGTGTTCGAAGAGTGCCGCCATCCATTCACGACGCGGCGGCGGCATGGTGATGGGATGGCCCATTTCTTCGGTCTGGTAAGTCAGGCGCTCATGGGGCGTCTTTCCCTTGACCGAGTCGACCAGCAGTTCGTCCCAACGCAGCCGGTCGAGTGGGCTGTTGACCCAATCCTCATAGAGCCACCTGACAATCCACTTCTCGAGTGCTTCGACGCTCATCAACTCGTCGCCCAGCGCCTCTGGGTCACGCATGCCGTCCTTTCCTTCGAAGCGCGTGCAGCCGGGGAGAAGCTGTAATGCCTCCTTGAGCGCTCTGTTCAGGCGCTCGATGAATGGCTTGCCTTGAGCCTCCTTCGCCTTGCAGTGTTTGACGTCCATCCCCAGTCGCTCAAGGCCGACAATTCGTCCGCCTTTGGTTTCCGGGCCGTTATCAAAAATGACTTGTGCGGGCGTGCCATAAATATTCAGCGCATGAGCGATGCCAAATTCCTGGAAGCGGGCCGCCTTGGCAGGCGTCAGGTACATTTCGAGGCATAACAGCGAATCCATCTCGCGCGGCGAACCAATGACGAGGTGCCATCCCACCGGATATCCAGTGCAGACATCAATTGCGAGCACCAGATAAGTGGTTCGGGCAATGCCATGGGGGGTGCGCACAACGAATGGCAGATGGAGGGCATCCTGCTCAATGCGGGCGAACGGGAACGCTGCCCGTATACGCTTCTTCGCGAACGACTTGCCGGCGACCCGATTGAGCGGGTCCATCCGGTCGTATTGAGCATCGACGGTCAAGCCGCGAATTGCGGCGCACACGAACTTGCGGCTGATGGCGTGCTTAGCCACATGCAGGCCTCGACGACGACCCTCACGATTGACGTATCTTGTCACGTCGAGAACCGTCCACTTGGAATCGGTGACCAGGAATTCGTTCTGGATGACCTCTTCGACGAATTCGATAAGGTCCTTCGAATACCTCGCCGTCGCATTGCCCTTGTTCTTGTCCCCCTTGAGGACCGGAAGGCCGAGCAGTTGATTGCAGTGAGCTCGGTACAAGGTTGCGCGCGAAGGAAACGAACGAACGGGCTTGTCACCGTTTTCCATCAGATAAGCTTCGCGGGCCAGCGGAATCGCTGCGTTAAACGACAAGCCGCGTTGGTCACGGATGGCATCAATACGCCGCAGTGTGTCGTTCAGCAGGCAGACCTTGCCGTGCAATTCCGGATTGTCGTACTGGGCGGCAATGCTGACGCGTGGCATTCCCTTTCGATGCAGGACCAGCCTGCCTTCCGAAATCTGTGCGCGGATGTCATCGTATTTGACGTAGAGGGCTTCACTTTTCTCGACATCGAATAGCTGGATGGCGCCCGCGTGGAGGCGACCGTCTATCACCTCGAAGTAGCTGTCCGCTTTCCCGGGGAGCGCCAACTTGTCTCCGGCACGCAGGTCGGACATCATGACCGCAGCTCCTCAATCAAATAGAGGTGGCTCAGGTCACCATATGCGGCCGACAGTTCGAGCGTCGCGCAGATGTGGTGATGCGCGAGGTCTGCTTGCAGTACACCGACAGCGAGCAATGACGGAATCAGGCCCGTCGGAATCTCGAGGTCGGCGCACAGTGCACGCTGCAGCGCCGGACCGGATTCGCAATAGCGTTCGACCCGGTCAATGATGTCCGCCGTCAGGTGTTCGTGGGCCCGAGCTATCGCCGGCTTCAACAGTTGGGCGTTGACAACGGCCGGGTGCCACTCATCCGCGGGCACGACCACCGTGGAGAGCGGATAGCAGTACGCCTCCATGATTTCCCGGGCCCGCTCGACCTTGGCCCAGTACCGCTCATCGCCCTCGAAGCCCTGCAGTTTGACCTCGTATGCACGCTGCAGGCCGTCGGCCTGAACAGTGGCGAAGTCAGGCGTGTACTCGACCTCCCCGGCGCGACCGCTGCGCATCTTGCGTGCTTCGGATAGTTCCTCACGCGTAAACAGCAACCGTTCACCGACTAGGTCGACGGTGAACGGTTGCTGTCTGAAAGAGCGCACGCGCGGGTCAATGCACAGCATGTGCGCTACCAGACGTTCCGCGTCGGATTCGACGGTGATGTGGCCGTCGGCCTTCTCGGCATAGGTGCCGATGCGGGCCTTGCCATACGTACGAGCCGTAAGTCGGACGCCGGCGTTCGCAGCACTCCGGCGACTACGGACGCCATAGGACGGTGCGCTTCTCATTTCGCACCTCCGGCTGGCGCGTGCAATCGGCTGCTGGCCTGACTATTCGTCCGGGATACCGCAGTGGGCCGTCGGGTCGGTGAGTTGGTTTGTAAGTATTTTGTCAGCATGCTGTCCTCGCAAAAATGGCTTGCTAAGGACGTGTAGCCCTGCCGGTTTCGCATCGGTCGTATACGACCGAAAATTGCCGTGAGAAACTTCAAGTCCCAGAAAAACAGAGGCGCGAGCAACGTCGAGAGGGAACGATGGAAGAACTGCCGCACAACCGTGACCGGGCGCCGGGCCAGCCCTACGAGCAGTGGGAAGAAGAGGCGAAGGGGCTTATAGAAGAGGGGATGGACCGGTGCGAAATCGGCTACAAGCAGCTTTCGCGGATGCTCGAGGAGCTGGGAATCGAGGAATCGCCCGACCAGATAAACCGCAAGGTGAATCGTAAGCGGTTCTCGGCGGCATTCCTGCTCGCCTGCTTGCGCGCCATGGGTGTGGAGACCATTTCGCTCAAAAAGGAACCGAGTATTGTGAAGGCGAAGTAGACGATAGGCCGCCCACTTCGACAGACTCGTCCATAGCCAGACCTGTTCCATCGCCGGCTCCCGCGTCGTACCCTCTCATAAATAGGGCTCGGCCGCGTAAGCGGGTCGTAAAGCGTCGTCGGGTCATGCTTCAAACAGCGCGTCGGCGTTGCACCGACGCTCATCTACGCTAGTCAACGTGGCGGGAATGTTCAAGCTGGACTTGCGACGACGACACTTTTTTGCCAAGTTGTAGCACTCCACGCGATTTTCGCTATCCGTCGCGGTGCCGCAGGTAAAATTCAGCCCAAGGTTGTGCGTGCAGCTTTGCTCAAGGAGCGATAGCTCATCAAACAATTTCCGAGGCCTGCGAGAAGGGGCGCGAGTTCTACACCCCCAAGAGCGTTGTGCAGCTAGTCGTCGAGGGACTCGACCCACAACCAGGCACTAGCGTGTACGACACCGCCTGCGGCAGCGGCGGCATGGTGGCGGAACCCGGAGCGTTACCTCAATGAGCTTCTTGCGGCGAACCGGTGGATGCTTGAGCGTGATGAATGTTTCCTAGGAAAGTCGCACAGCATTAAATTCACATCCTCTGAAGATAATTGATTAGAAAACCGTTATTCGATGTCTAAAGAACAGAAAATCAAGAGCCAGGAGCCGATTAACGGCAATGGCGAAAATTACTCCGACACCACACTTTCCGCGTTCATCTGGAAAAACGCGGACGACCTGTGGGGCAATTTCAAGCACACTGACTTCGGAAAAATAATTCTGCCGTTCACGCTGCTTCGTCGTTTGGAATGCGTTCTCGAACCGACGCGTCAAAAAGTGCGCGATGCGGCGGAAAAATTCAAGAACAAGAATATCCAGCTTGACCTGATTCTTCGCCAAACGGCAGGTTTGCCGTTCTATAACACCAGCCAATATTCATTAGGCACGCTCGGCGCAACGCGTACCAAGAGTAACCTGGAAGCCTACATCGCAGGCTTTTCCGACAATGCCCGCGTGGTCTTCGAGCAGTTCAATTTCTCTGACACGATTGCGCGCCTCGCTCGTGCTGATGTGCTGTTCAAGATTTGCCAAAACTTTGCGGCCACCGAATTGCACCCGAACGTCGTGCCCGACCGGGTGATGAGCAACATCTATGAGCACCTGATTCGTCGCTTCGGTGCCGAAGTGAACGAAGCCGCTGAAGACTTCATGACGCCGCGCGATGTCGTTCACCTGGCGACCACGTTGCTGCTCGACCCGGACGACGCGCTGTTCAAGAACAATCCCGGTTTGATTCGTACCCTGTACGACCCAACCTGTGGCACCGGCGGCTTTCTCACCGATGCGATGAACTTCGTGGAAGGCTATCGCGACCGCAATAAAGTACCGCCAGTGCTGATTCCATACGGCCAGGAATTGGAACCGGAAACCCACGCCGTCGCGTTGGCGAACATGCTGCTGCGCCGCTTGGAATCTGAGCCTGCACGCGACCTCTCTCTGAACATTAAGGGACCGGCTAGCACCTTATCCAAAGATGCCTACCCGGGGCAAAAATTCCATTACTGCCTATCCAATCCTCCCTTTGGCAAAAAGTGGGAACAAGACCAGGCATTCGTAGTGCGCGAGTATGGAGAGAAAGGCTTCTCCGGTCGCTTCGGAGCGGGGCTGCCCAGCGTTGGCGATGGCTCGATGTTGTTCATTCAGCACCTGATAGACAAGCTCGAAGACCCGGCCAAGGGCGGTGGGCGCGCTGGCATCATTCTTTCCGGCAGTCCTTTGTTTACTGGCAATGCGGGGCAAGGTCCAACTGAAATCCGTCGCTGGCTTCTGGAACAGGATTACATCGAAGCCATCATTGCCCTACCTACCGACATCTTCTTCCGTACCGGTATCGGCACCTATCTGTGGCTGCTGACGAACAAAAAGCCGAAAAAACGCAAAGGCAAAGTACAGTTGATTGACGCCACCGCCATCCATTCGCCGATGCGCAAAAGCGAGGGCAACAAGCGTCGCCGCATTAGTGACGAGCAAATCCACGACATCGCCCGCCTGTATGCCGATTTCGAGCCGGCGGAAAACGTGCGCGTCGTCGATTACCGCGATTTCGGTTATCGCCGCATCAAGGTGCAGCGCCCGCTGCGCTTGGTCATTCGCATCACCCTCGAAGCCATTGAGGTGTTCAAAGCAAGCAAGCCTTTCGCCAAGCTTGAGGACAAGGAACAAACCGCGTGGCTTAAGTGCCTCGCCAAACAGGACGATACCGCACATTCCTACGAGTGGCTGGACACGCTCGTGGAATCGGCGAAGAACGCTGGCGTCGATAAGGTTGGCAAACCGCTGTTCGCAGCGCTGGAAACCGCCTTCGGTGTACGTGATGTGAACGCATTACCTGTTTTGGATGAAGACGGCAACCCAAGGCCGGACAAAGAACTGGAAGATTTCGAGAACGTGCCGTTGCAAACACCCGTGGCCGATTACATGAAGGCAGAAGTGCTGCCGCATGTATCGGATGCGTGGGTAGATGGAAGTTATCGGGACGAGCGCGACGGCGGCATCGGCAAAGTAGGCTACGAAATCAACTTCAACCGTTATTTCTATAGGTACGAGCCGCCGCGCGACCTGCACGAGATTGACACGGAGCTAAAGGCGGTGGAGAAGGAGATTGCGGCGCTGCTAGATGAGGTGGCGGAATGACGGCGCATAAGCCTCATGCGGCAATGAAGGATTCCGGAGTGGCGTGGTTGGGCAAAGTGCCTGCACATTGGGATGTGGTGCAGAGCCGCCGGCTTTTCAGCGAACGCAATCAATCCGCGTTTGCTGGAGAAACGCAACTGACGGTATCACAGAAATACGGCTTGCTTCCACAAGCGGAATTCATGGAACTTGAGGGCCGTCGGATTGTTCAGGTACAAAAAGGCCACGACATCTTGAAGCACGTTGACGCCGGGGACTTCGTCATCAGTATGCGTAGCTTTCAGGGCGGGTTGGAATACTCGACGCATACCGGCTCGGTAAGTTCGGCTTACGTTGCTTTGACCCCTATAAAATGGGTCGAACCTCGCTTCTTTCGCCATCTGTTCAAAAGCGACACCTACATCCAGGCATTGCAAAGCACATCCGACTTGGTACGCGATGGTCAGGCATTGCGCTTCGAGAATTTCTCGAAAGTTGCATTACCGGTGGTGCCGCGCAAGGAGCAGGTTGCCATCGCGGACCATCTCGACCGCGAAACCGCCCGCATTGACAAACTTATCGCTCGCAAGGCTCGCTTCATCGAACTGCTTTCCGAAAAACGCCAAGCACTCATTACTCATGCGGTGACCAAGGGTTTGAATCCGAACGCGAAGATGAAGGATTCTGGCGTGGAGTGGCTCGGGAAAATTCCCGCAGCATGGCAAGTCATCCCAATAAAGCGAGTCACATCACTTCGCCCAGAACGAATTACGGATGTTCCCAGTGAATGGACGTATGTGGGACTTGAGGACGTTGCTGCAGGCACAGGTCGTTATGAACCGACAGCTGGCTCTTCCAGGCTGGTTGAAGATTCAACTGTAGCAGTTTTTTCCAAAGGAAATGTACTCTATGGAAAATTGCGCCCATATCTTCGAAAATCTTTCGTCGCGGAATTTGACGGCGCTTGTTCGACTGAGTTTCTTGTATTTCAACCACAGGGAATTTTAGCAAAATGGCTAAATCATTGGCTTTTAACAATAGAAATCACACAACAAATTGAAGCGTCATGCCAAGGCGTGAAAATGCCACGTGCTGATTGGTCTGTGATTGGGGCGTTGCCAGTGGTAGTCCCTGATTGCTTGGAGCAGAAAAAAATAATCGAGTACATTGAGCGAAAAACATCGCGCATTGACACTCTTGTCACCAAAACTGTTCACTCCATTGAACTGCTGCGCGAACACCGCACCGCTCTTATCACCGCCGCTGTTACTGGAAAAATAGACCTGCGAGACAACGCATGACCGACACCGCCCACCGCGAAAAAGAGTTTCAAAACTACATCGTCCACAAGTTGACGGAACAGGGCTGGCTGGTGGGCACAAGCCAGCAATACGACCGAGAATACGCGCTCTACCCACAGGACGTGCAAGCGTGGCTGCAAGCGACGCAGCCTCAGAAATGGGAACGGCTGGCATCGGTCAATGGTGCGAAAACGCTAGACACGGTGATGGCGCGCCTTGCCGATGCGCTGGAGCAAAACGGCACGGTGCAAGTGCTGCGCAAGGGCTACAAGATTGCAGGCGGTGGCGAACTGACCGCCAGTGAACTGCACCCGGAAGATGCGCGCGACCCTTCAAGCTGGCAGCGCTATAAGACGAATATTTTGCGCGTGGTGCCGGAACTGGTTTACAACGCTGTCAACGATAGGAACCGCATCGACCTGGTATTCTTCGTCAATGGCATTGCCGTCGCCACAGTGGAAATCAAGACAGATTTCACCCAGGACATCAATGCAGCGGTAGAACAATACAAGAACGACCGCAAGCCCTTCGATAAGGCTACCGGCAGGCGTGAACCGCTGCTGACCTTCAAGCGCGGTGCCGTGGTGCATTTCGCCTTATCCGAAGCGGACATTCAAATGGCCACCAAGCTGGATGGCGAAAACACTTTCTTCTTGCCGTTCAATCAAGGCAATGCGGGCCATGCCGGAAACCCAGCACGCCAGGACGGCGAATATCCGGTGGCCTACTTTTGGGAAAAGATTTGTCAAAAGGATTCGTGGCTGCGCATCTTCCACAGCTTTGTCTATGTGGAAAAACGGCAGGTGGCAGACGCACAAGGCAACTGGTCAACGCGGGAGACGCTGATTTTCCCGCGCTTCCACCAATGGCGCGCAGTGAATCGGTTGATTGACGACGCTAAGGGCAAAGGTGCAGGGCAAGCCTATTTGTGTGAGCACAGCGCTGGTTCCGGAAAGACCAGCACGATTGCATGGACAGCGCACGATTTGGTCAAGCTGCGCCACGACGACGGCACGGCGATTTTCAATTCGGTCATTGTCGTCACTGACCGCACCGTGCTCGACCAGCAGTTGCAAGATGCCATTCAGCAGATTGACCACCAGCAGGACATGATTGCCGCGATAGACCGCAAGCTACTCGGCGGGCGTTCTAAGAGCGACGTGCTGGCCGAGGAGCTCGCGCGAGGCACGCCCATCATCGTCGTCACCATCCAGACCTTCCCATTTGCGATGCAGGAAATCCTGACCAACGCGAATCTCAAGGATAAAAACTTTGCCGTTGTCATCGACGAGGCGCATACCAGTCAGACCGGTACGGCAGCGAGCAAGTTGCAGGCGTCGCTGGCCTTGGATGCAGCTGCGATGGAAAATCTCACCGTGGAAGAGCTGCTAGAGAAAATCCAGTCTTCCCGCGTGCGCCCAAAAAACGTGTCGCACTTTGCTTTCACCGCTACGCCCAAGCACTCGACCATGATGTTGTTTGGCACTCGCCCCGACCCGTTGCGTCCGCCGCATAAGAACGACAACATGCCGACGTCATTTGACCGCTATCCGATGAGACAGGCGATTGAAGAAGGGTTCATTTTGGATGTGTTGGAAGGTTACACGCCGTACAAGACAGCATTCAACATCGCCAAGTCTGACTTGGATGAAAAGCGCGTGGACAGCAAAGCGGCTAGACGCGCGCTGGCGAAATGGATGAACCTGCACGCGACCAACGTGACGCAGAAGGTGGAATTCATCGTTGAGCATTTCGCGCACAACGTGGCGAAGCTATTGAACGGCTCAGCCAAAGCAATGGTGGTGACATCTTCGCGTGCCGCCGCTGTGCGATACAAAAAGGCCTTTGATGCCTACATCACCGCACATCCACAACACAAGCATTTGCAAGCCTTGGTGGCGTTCTCCGGCAAGCTGACCGGCAAAGACATCAGGCACGCAACCGACGAGAGTCTCACGAACGACACATTTGTGGCGACCGATGATGAGGTGTTCACCGAAACCTCGCTCAATGCCGGCGCCCCGAGTAGCGATTTGCGCCTTGTGTTTGACCGCCCGGAATACCGAGTGATGATTGTCGCGGACAAATTTCAGACCGGCTTCGACCAGCCCAAGCTGTGCGCGATGTATCTGGATAAGAAAATTGCTAACGACGTGGAAATAGTGCAAACGCTGTCGCGCTTAAACCGCACAGCAGCAGGCAAAGATACGACCTATGTGATTGATTTCGTCAACGAACCGAACGCGATTCTGACCGCGTTCGCCAAGTACGACGCTGGCGCGCAGATTACAGAGGTACAAGACCTGAACGTGGTGTACAAGCGCCAAGCTGAATTAGACAAAGCGGGCATCTATACTACCATGCACCTCGAGGCGTTCAAGGCTGCGCGCTTCAAGACGGCAAAGGATTTGCAGGACCCTGACACGCGTAGTCAGCAACACAGGCAGTTGTACGCGGTTACGCAGATTCCGACCGACATCTTCAACGGCAAGGTCAAGAACCTGCGCGAATCCATCGCAGTTTGTGAAGCAACTTTCACACATGCGAAAAAGAACGGGTACGAAGATGCGGCGAAACAAGCCGATGCACAGCGCAACAAACTTGACCAAGAGCTGAAGGTATTGCTGGACTTCAAAGGTGGGCTGATGCGTTTCAGCCAGCTTTATGGATACGTTGCGCAACTGATTGATTTGGGCGACCCCGAACTTGAGAACTTTGCCGCCTTCGCCAAGTTGCTGGCGAAGCGCTTAGATGGCGTACCGCCGGAACAGGTGGATGTTTCCGGCCTGGTGCTGACGGGTTATGACATCAAAGAGCAGGAAACGCCGGACGAAACAGAAGATGCGGACTTGATTCTTCAACCAATTGGAGCAGGTGGTGGAGGAAAGGCCACGCCGCCGGACTACTTGAGCGAAATCATCGGAAAACTGAATAAATTGTTTGGTGAGGCTACGCCGTTAGCAGACCAAGCTGCGTTGGTCAATCAAGTGATTGAAATCGTCGGTGAAGACAGGACGACGATGGCGCAAATCCAGCAGAACTCGAAAGAAGATGTCTTGCGTGGCAACCTGCCCGGCGCCGTAGAAGGTGCGGTTGCGCGCGCATTGACTTCACATCAATCATTGGCTGAACTCCTTCTGCAACAAGACCGTCAAACCATGCGGCCTTTCATTGAGCTGATTTACCAATTGGTGAAAGAAGGAAAACGCATTGATTTAGGCGACACAGGGATATAACAAAGTCCCGGCGCATTTGAAATTGAAAAGAGAGCTTTGCGTATGCCTAAGGCGTGGGATACATTTGGACGGTATACTGCGTCGCGGCAAAAGAAGCAGTAAAATTACAAGAACCTAGGATAGAAAATGGCAACCACGCCGAAACAACAAATCGAGCGCCTTGTCGGAGACCTGCGACAGATTACAAAATGGGGGCGAATGTCCGAGTATGCATCGGGTAAAGGCCTGCCTATTACTCGCACGTGGACGCCATTCCTCGCGGCAATCTTCGAGCGGTACAACGCCGATGAGGATTTGCTGAAGGTCATCGCGAAACTCGAAACCTTTTATATGCAGCAAATTCTGGCAGCCGACCGGATGGTGACGTTCTTCTATCCCCACGAGCTGCACGGCAAGGCGCTGTACGATGCAGCCGTCGTTGCACAGCCGCCGCCGTCCGCCGCACAAGGACACTTTCCTGCGCTTGTACCAGAGAAGGACGTCAAAACTGATGTCCCGGGCTTGCCGACGTTCGTTGGTCAAGTGGTCTCGGTCGACAAACGCGTGGCACTTTTCTATTTGTCGGGCCGGTATGTGGAGGAGAGGGATAAGTACAAGCGCGATGAAGTGGCCGCCGCCGTGCGCGACGCGTTCGAAGACTATGATGAGTTCATCGCCATCAAGTTGCGCTTCAGGCAGTGCATGGACAGCGTCATCGTTCATCCCGACGGCAGCGTGCAGATGAGACTAGACCTCCCATCGCTCACCAACGTCGACTATGCAGAGCATTGCGCCAAAACTCTGATGGAAAAGTTCCATGCTGATTTTCCGGGGCCGGGCGGCGCTCCGCTCCTCGGCGACCGAAGAAACCTGTTCAAGGCCATCGGCAGCATCTATCGGAAGGCTGGGGTAGGCCGCGTCAGCGAATTGGGGTTCGAGACCCCGACCGATTCCGTCAAAGTCGAGAAGATGCGTAACAAGACGTCGGATTTGCGCGAGGAGCTGTACCATAAGGCTGGTAAAGTCGGCTTGAAGAACCTCGCGGAGATAGTACCCTATCGTCTGTCAGTTCGCTTCAACCCGTCGTTAGGCAAACATCCCGTTGAACTGTCGCTGCCCGGCTCGTTCAGAGAGTTGGCCAAACCCTCCCAACGGCTGGAGGTCGCCTCGGTAAGTGGGTGCCTCAGCGAGCAAGACTTCGAGAAAGCTGTGCAGACTCTCTGGACCGGCCAGCCTTTCGTAGACATCTTCGAGCCATAATTTATGGCAACCGAGGAGGTCAGGATGAGCGGCAAGCGGTACACGGATGAGTTCAAGATCGAGGCAGTCAAACAGGTAACCGAACGGGGTCATTCGGTGGCGGATG